>NZ_CP090353.1 GCF_021398735.1 Methylobacterium oryzae | reverse complement strand
TGCGTGAGGAACCACGCTCCACGCCGTGGCACGATCCGAGCGGCCCGACGAGGCTTGCTCGGCCACGCGGTTAACGCCCCATCACTTCAGTGCGTGTGGTGTGATACCTCCAAGTTTATGGCAGGTTGCTGGCAAACTCGCTGGCACCGACTGGCACTCTGTGGGTCCTTGTAGCCCGTCGTGGCCTCAGCCTTCCTCCACTGCGCAGTCGGGGCGTCAGATGGGTGGCGACGTCGCACGTCGGCGGAGGCATGGTAGGATACGGTCGGGTCCAGCAAAAGGCGGTAGAAGACGGTAGTGGCCCGGTGAGCGGAACGGCAGCAGGAGGTGCATCGCACTACACGCACTGAAGGTGCGGACTGCGCGAACCGGCACGTTTTGAGGTAGCCCCGCAGCTCGGTGGCTGCGGGACCGGTCCAGCCGAAACTACATGCGGGAGCGGCGCATGTGATGACGCCGGTGGCGGGACATGTGCCGCGTTCCTATCATGCCCCGCTGCCCGCCCATCCGCTTCTGCGACGGGCTTTTCACGCTACCAGGGTTGTTCATATTGCCCTCGGCGCTTCCGCCGCCAGCAGGAGTCTGAGCGAGAGCCGCGCCCGCAACCGCGAACGACAGTGCTGCAGCGAGGGCGAAAGTCCTCATCATCATGGCGTTTTCCTCCAGACGGATCAGTTAGATCGGTCCTGGGCTGAACGTCGCCGTGCTCGATATTGTTCAAGTGTCAGCTGTAGGCGGCGCCCAATTCGTCTAACCGCAAGTATCCAGCCTTCTTGTGCCTGACGCCGGACCAAATCGGGCTCACAGAGCAAGCCATACCCCCAATCTCCCAGTGTCGGAGACAGGCGGCTCGATGTTCCCTCGTCGGCCGTTGATGAGGAGCAACGGGCAAGTATGCGGAGGTTAGAGATCAGCCGCTGGTTGGGGGCGGCTCCTCCCCCAACCAATATACTTGAGGACTACATAGTACCCGTAAATCAAGCTCTTACATAGTTCGGCGATCTTGAGGCCGCTCAATTAATGCGCGAATAAAAGCGAGACACCGTCTCCGGGACTCGATATCTCCGACTTGGCGGAACAGACGCAGCAGCTCATCTTCTTGCTCTGCCTCAGACGGATGATCATCGCCGAATTTTGAAGGGTCTAGAAAAGTCTCGATTGGAACATCGAGAGCGCGAGAAATACCCATCAGATGTTGATGTTTTTATCGTTATTATCCGCGTCGCTCATAGCAATTTACTTTTACCGAAGTTTACGGAATATCTAAATGCACAGCATGCGACATAATGACTTTTTATAAAATTGATCTCGCTTTGGAGTTAAATTCCATCATTTGATGCAATCAGCTGAAACGTGTGCTTGCCCACGGAGACGTTTTGATACCAGATTTCGATCCCGGGTGCCGTCTCCAAAACCGGCGCGATCAGGCTCTGGTAGCGGCTGGTATAGTCGGAACCTGGGAATGGGATCACAACAAAAAGGTGGCTCGCTACTGCGAGAGTGCCGCCGAATTGCTAGCCGGTAACGCGAGCCTTGCCGGGCGCGACCTCAGCATGAGCGAAGCCCTGGCGGGGGTGTACACCGACGATGTCGCTTGGCTTCGCTCGCAGATGCGACAGGCTGTGTCGGGATCGGACGTGCGAATACGCGAGCATCGGGTATGCTCGGAACAGCACGGTGTGCGCCGCGTCCTGTGCCGCGGTCGAACCTACTTCGATGTACAGGGGCGCCCGACCTTCACGTTGGGCATCGTGATCGACATCACCGAGGTGGAGGCGGATGGCCGCCGTCGCCATGCCGACGGCCCGGACAAGCTCGATGCGGCGGCAGAGCACGGTGTCGCCGCTTACGAGGCCATTCAGGCGGCGGAGATCGAAGGCCTTATCGCGCCAGCGCGAGCTCTGCTGCTGGCAATTGGGCGTGAGATCGCCCGCGGCCTGACGAGGGGGCGGAAGCCCTTGCATTGATGGGCCGTGAGCCGATGCTCGCGGTGTTCAGTTCCCTCCGCATGGACCGACCCTTACGCGACTGCCCGGCTGAGGCGTCATGGGTATGGGTTGAGGAACTGGCTCATCCCGATCTGTCACCGCGCGCTCGCCCTTGTTGCTTCGTCTGGCATCGCGAACACGTCGGATGCGCCTAGACGCGAACAGAGTAGCACCCGTTGACGGACCGTTAACCATGCAGGGTCACGCTGCCGACAGCGATCGGTCGGGGGGCCGAGCGACGGCAGAGCAGCTCTATGGCCTACCCCCCTGGCCTCGGTGCGGCCTCGCCGTCGCAGTCGCGCTCTCCTAGCGTGGGTCGCTACTCTCGGACCTGACACCGTGCACGAGGGTCGCCAGATAGATGGCGGATGCGATCACGGCACAGGCCATGACGCCGAGGGCTTGAGCTGTTGGCAAGGTCATACCAGCGACCATGCCGTCGGTTGTGGCGAGCATGTTGCCGGATATGGGCAGGGCATTCACGAGCTAGCGATATGGCGTACCGGGCTCCACGACGGGCGTTTAGGTCACTGCCATGCTTTGGTCCTGCCTGATCCTCATTGCCGAACAGACGTTCGTGCCCGTGCAGTGGGAGCGCGCCCCCGTTCGAAGGGAGGCAGTTCTCGAAGGGCTCATGCTCGGTGCCGTCGCCGCCACCGTTGGCACCGGGGCTCTCGTGTTCTCGATGGGAGCGATCGAGATCAGCGGCATAACCCACTGCGTGGACTGGCAGCGAAGGCACGACTTGGTGCGGCTGGACGATGGGCCGCTACCGCCCCTTGCCCCTGTGTGCCAGGGCCCTCAGCTGCTCAAGCACCATGCTGCCGGCCCCGATCGAACCGACAGGATGTAGAACGATGGAGAGCGCCAGTCCGTCCAGTCTGGGCTTGGACCGACCGGCATTACCGACTGGCATCCCGATATGGGATCCGGTCGGCGATCGCTGTTGAGGCTCGCCTAACCGCGCATCGGCATCCTGCATCTCGGGCCGCGTTGCGTATTGGCCCTGGCCGTGAGGAACGGCACCGAGCCCTGCCAGCCCGTGATCAGATCGGGCGGCGGGGCTCTCCATCTCAGCAATGCCGAGCCCCAGCCGTTGACATCAACCTGCGGTAGTACGCAGAAGCACGGATGTCGAATGACGTTCCCCAAGGCCAAGCCACCTTCCGTGGTCGCGGACTCGCGTTCGTCCATGGCTCCCACATCGTGGTGAAGGTCTGCCCGACCTGTTCGCAGTGGAATGCCCCAAAGGCTGCCGAGAGAGGCGTGTGCGGCTGGTGTGCCTACGTTCCATCGTGTGAGGATTTGAAGCCTACTGCGCATGGCGCGCGGCGCGAAGCTGCGGTCTGTTATCTGTCGTTGCAGGCGTCCACCCGGCCACCGAAGGCATCGTGAACCTGCACAAGCGACTTGATCGCCCCGGCCCGATGCGCAGCGATCACCTCGTTGCAGACCATGCGAGCTCAGAGGACATCGCGAGTTCGCCCGCCTTCGCGCGCGCCCCGGAGGGGAATGGCTGCGCCGAGCGCTTCATCCGCACCCTCAAGGAGAACCTGTTGTGGGTCGAGCACTTCGATACGGTCGAGGATCTGCGCCACGCGCTGCTGGCGTTCCGGGATCTCTACAATGAGACGTGGCTGATCGAGCGACACGGGTTCCGGCCACCGGCCGATATCCGCGCCGCGCAGCTTCTACCCGCGGCCATCGCCGCGTAGGCTTCAGGTCGGTGTCTCACAATCCGCAGGCGGTACATGATATTATCATGGCCCTCGACAGGATCGCATCGAACTGGCCCGGCCTCGGCTTCCCGCTGACGCTCCCATTCGGCCATCGTCTCACGGATCCGGCGCTGCCCTGTCTCGCAACCCGGCGTGCCGCAGGTGCTCGCGCCGTCCGCTCGGTAGCCACAGCCGCATTCCTCGCACCGCAAGGGGCATCGGCACGCCCACCACACCGTGAAGCACTCGGTGCATCCGCCCATGTAGCGCAACGCCGTCCCCCCGAACCTCGATCGTCACCGCAGCAGTGAGCGCCATCTGGCGAGCGGTCTCGATGCCGGCGGCGAAGGCGGCTTGCTCTCGCGGGGTCATGGCTGCCTCCGTGCGGGGTTTGCCTCGAACCCATCAAATGCTGGAGCAGAATTCGACGGCGCGGTCATAAGGCGTGCTCTGCGGTAGTCCCAGGACCACATCGTGCCAGCCGACACCGCTCGAATTGCGAATTCAGCATGCGCCTTCATGGCAGAGCTGATCGAACTCCTGGGAGAATTCCCGGGCGGCCGGGACAGGAAGCGAGCCGAGGCCCTATCCGAGCGATTGGACGGGCTACTGTGTAAAGCGCGCGAGCAGGGGGCTCCGCACACGACGTTGGCGGCCATCCGGGGCGCGCAGACCTTGCTGGGCATGGCTGAGATGCGGCCGCTGCCAGCGCTGTCGATCCAAGCTACCGGAGCAGGGAGGTAGGCGGAGCGCAGCAGTGCGTCCGCGGCAGCTTCGATGGGCGTCATCGCTGAACGTCCGCCAAATAGTTCCGCGGTGCAACGTGCCCCCTCGCACCGCACAAAACCCGGCGATAGGGCATCTTACTCTCGGACGGCTTCGCAGGGGCTGGCACACAGCCTCGCGCCGCACGGAAGAATTGCTCAGCATGGCCCTGAAGATCTTTTCCTACGCGATGATCGGCGCCTTCGTCGGCGGCCTTGCCATGACGGTAATCGGCTCTGCTGGGGTGCTGATGGGCCTTTGAGCCCTCGAGCCTGGTCGCAGCTTCAGCCGCCAGAACAAGCAAGGCGATCAGCGGCGGGGTGCGAGCCCCGCCGTTTTCGGGTGGGAGGTTGGACAGATCAAAGCACCGCCCCTCTCGCCAAGAATGCGGCCACCTCGTCATCGGTGCGACGCCCGGACCTGCTCTGTCACATACCGCGTTGCCTCTGAACACGGAGAGCGTCCAATGCCCGACAAGCCAACGACCGCGAACACGCAGGATCTCGCTGAGACCGAGTACGACGCTGAGCGCTGGGCTCGAGTGGGTACCGTGCAGCGGTCCATTCCTCCGATCAGTCCTAAAGCGCCCTCAGACCCGCTGGAAGGCCCGGACGTCGGCCTGACGCAGAAGGGCACCGACGAGGACGCGGTTGTGAAGCGCAAAACCGAGGTCTGAGCGCCCCGGCTTGATGTCAAGATTTCCCACTCTCAGGCGCGCACGCGCCAGGCGGACATCAGCAGGCCTCCGGGGCTAGCACCGCCGCGAACTCGGTCTCGGACAGCTCCACGGTGCGCAGAAGTCTCCTCAGGCTGCGGGACGGTTCAGGGTGGCGTAGCTCGCCAGGACGTGGCGGCGGTCGTTGGCGGCCAGGGCATCGAGGGCGCGGCATGCGGGTTCGAGTGCGGCCGGGTCCGTCTCGGCCTTGGCGAGCCAGTGACAAAAATCAGCGCTGCGCGGGCCGATCAGACGCCGGGCCGTCTGGTGCAGAGAACAGAGGCGGCCACGCAGCTCGGCAGGGAATGACAGAGGCTTGGGGTTCGAAGCCCGTCGGGACGCGTTGTCTTCTACGACAGGGCGCGTCCAGCGCTGCCCACCCGGACATCGCAATGAACATCATCAGTCGTCTGATCTCGAAGATTATTCAATTCTTCCTGGGAAGCGAATATGAGCGAAGAAGCAGCGCCATGGCTAAAGATAAAGAGTCAGGCGTTTACGTTGGGGAAACCGCGACAAAAGCCAGAAATTTCGAAGACGACTATCATGCCGCCACAACTATGCTGAAGATGCGGATGGACAGGAGCTTCCCAGACAACTTCCACGCAAGGCTGGGTTCGGGTAAAAACAGCCCCTACGACTACGGAGAGGATCGGGCAATTGCCGTCGACATCACGTCGACCGCGATAGCTATGGCGCTTCGGAACGGAGCCACCGTGAGACAGGCAGCCGAAGCGGGTGCGGCAAGCGTCGGCATCTGATCTGACAGTCGGCGCTTCGGCTGCAACTCTCCTCCACTTTGTCTGGACGGCCGAGAGGCAGGCGACAGCATACAGGCAGCGAAGGCGCGACCGGCGCTCGGCCTCCTCGAAGTCGTTGCGGAATGGCCGCCAGGCGTCACGGGCGGCGATCACCGGCCGAACTCCCACCACGGGATACCCTGTGGCTGACCGGGCTTCTCCCGGTGTGTCAGGTGGCCGAACGCGATCTCCGTGGCCGTGATCGCGCGGACCTCACCGCTGATGGGCAGCCTTCGCCATCGACACCCATGATCGCGAGGTGATCGCCTGGGTGGCCTCGACGGGTGGGATCACCGGCCAGATGGTGCGGGATCTCATGCTGACCTGCGTGGAGGCGCGCTTCGGCAGCCTTTGCGCGACCCATCCCGTGCAGTGGCTGGCCGATAACGGCTCTGCATTTACGGCCGCCGAGACGCTGTCCTTCGCGGCAGCGCTGAACTCGTGCCCTGCTTCACGCCGGTGCGCTCGCCAAAGAGCAACGGGGTGAGCGAGGCGTTCGTGAAGACGCTCAAGCGCGACTATGCCCGCGTCCAACCCCGGCCCGACGCCAACACAGTCCTGGCGCGGATCGGCGCCTGGATCACCGACTACAACGAACACCATCCCCATCGTGGGCTCGGCATGCGCTCGCCGCGCGAGTTCATCCGTGCTCAGATGCAACCAGCCCCGTGTCCGGTTTGATGGGGGCAACTTCATCGCCGTTCTGTCCAGGCATACGCTCAAGATGGCGAGTGCCATCGGCGGTGTCGATACGGACCTTCCGCATCATCAGCACGTTGGGAGAGATGAACGCTCATCAAGCACCTGCACCGGACATCGCCCGCCTAGCTCTGACTGAGTCAGCCCTCGCTGCCGCCGACAGCCTCTGGCGAGCGGAGATGCAACGGAACTATGGACCGGACGGGGTGCTGATTTACGCCTTTTCGCCGGAAGGCCAGGGTGGACTCGGAACGACCCTTCGGCAAACCTATGAGGCTCGGCGTGTCGCAGTCGCGCTTTGGCGCCATGAGCGGCATCGCGGTTGAAGAACGCGTCGCATTGCGAGGCATGTACCGGGCCTTTACAGGCCGCCCATGTCCGACAAGCTCGACGCCCTCCTCGAACGCCTCAAGGCGCACCAGCGCACGCTCATCCTGGCGATGGCCGAGCATGACGTTTTACCGGCCGGGAGCGCCCTCCGTCAGGTCGCCGAGTTGGAGAACGTCATTGCTGCGGTTGAGGCGGTTGCGGTTGAGGAGGCGGATCGAAAGCCTGCCCCGGCGGGATAGCCGCCGGGGCGATCCATTCGGCTCACGCGGTCTGTTTGCCAGGACGCGAGAGCGGGACCATGCGCTTGGCGCGGTCCAAAATTTCCATCACTCGCCGGTCTAGCCCGGCCTGCAAATCCTCGTGCATGCGGACCTGCCAGCCATCACCCGTGGCGCGGTAGCCTTCTAGCACTTGAGGATCGATCCGCAGGGTGAGGTTGACCTTGGCGTTCGGCAGCTTCGGCCGTCCCCGCTTCGGCAGCAGGCCATAGACCTCCGGCACCTCACGGGCGGGACGCATCGCGGCCATCTCTTCGGCCGTAATCTTAGGGTTGTTGGATACCTCGTCCCAGTCCTCTTGCGTGTAACCGGGGCCGGGATCCTCATGCTTCGGCGCAGTGTCGTGCATAGCTCTCCCTTTCCTCAGGGTCGGCGTGGCGAAGGCTGACCAAGGACAGCGCTTCGGTGCCGAGGGGCGACGCAACCACGGCGACAACCCGCTCACCGTTCCACTCGCCGATGAGCAGGTAGCGGCTGCGGCCGGTACGGCTCGGGCGTGTCGGAAGGATCAGGGCGGTTTCGCCATCGAAGCAGGAGTCGAAGTCGGCGAAATCCAGCCCATGCTTGGCTAGGTTCGCGAGCCGCTTCGGTTCATCCCACGTCGTCGCCATGGGATTATCGTAGGAGCGGTAAATGGATGGCGCAAGGGCAATTTGCGCCACTGCGCAAATCGAGCATCATTCGGGTCAGCCTCACGGCGGATCACGGCATCGGGCAGCAAGATACGGTACCGATGCGGTAGCGGTACGGTAGGTATGGGGTCATCACACCACGCGCACTGAAAGTGCGGGCAGCATCCTGCCGGCTCGTGTGCCTGATCCAGCCACGGGAAGAAGCACCTGCTTCTTGCAGAGGCCTCAGCGGCTCGGCTCCATGTCGATCACCGGACCGCCGAGATCGAAAAACTCATCCTCGAACCCGAACGGCGCGTCCTCGCCCTCGTCTGCCTTCGGTCTCAGCTGCACGAATGCCGAGAGCATGCCGAGGCATAGCGCACCTGCGACCAAAGCCATAAGGATTGCGATCGACATGTTGACCACCGAGCCGCGCCGCGCTGCAGGCGCGGTGTTCCGGTAGGCTTAAGATTAGGTTCTAGCGATCGCCACTCGCTTTAACGCCAAGCTCGACTAGGGTGCATCTCTCAACTGGAGGATGCATCTTGATCCGGGCCATACTACCGATCCTGCTGGCTGTTGTTGGCCCGCTGCTGTTTACCTCCGTGCCAGCCTCCGCCACGCCGGGCATGCTCAATGCCCGAGGTTGCCACGGCCATCCTCGGCACTGCCACCCGCGTTCGGAATGGCGCACCAACCGCCGCGGCAGGCACTACGTCGCCGGCCGCTTCTTCCGCGACTGAAGCGGCCATGGCCCCGCACGATCGCTGCCGGGCGCCGATCCGGCTCGTCGCCATCGCCTTTGTCTTTCTGGTCGCCTCGCTCGGCCCCCAGGCCGGGGCCTTGGCACGCGGATCGTGCAAGCTGTTCGCCACCGAGGAGCTTCGACACGGCACCTACACGAACCGAGACGGCTGCGAGGTGCCACGCCCCGAGCAACCCAAGGGTTCGAGCTGCGCCAAGCCTGTCGACGCCACGGCTCGCTGTCGGGATGGCGACTGGAGCTACAGCCAGCACCGCCAGGGGACATGCTCGCATCATCGCGGGGTAGCGTGTTGGATCTCTGCGAACCGCGACTGCTGCTAGATCGCGCCTTGGTGCCGACCCACAACGACAACGGCGCAGCAACTCGTGAGGTCACTGCGCCGCTAGATCGGGCCGCAGAGGGGCGATAGCGGCCTTGAGGAAGGGCTACGCCTGACGCCGCCTCCGCGAGGTGCGCCCGAGCACATCCAAAAGGATGTGGCCCACCAGCGACAGGCATCAGCCATCACCTGTGGAGAGCGCGAACTGCCCCCGATCCGTCAAGGTTCAGGAGCGAGCGTGCTGATCTCACTCCCGACCCGGCCTCGCCATGTTCGCCAGCCCTCACGCCTTCGTCCTGCACCATCGCGAGCGCCTTGCCGTGCTCCTCTCGTCAGCCCTGTTCATGGCAGGCGCGCTTCCGCTTTTCTGGGCAGTTGGGTGACGACCCTAGCGCACCGAGAATTCACCTCGGCCCCCCGTTAGTAGAAGCCAGCCGATGACCGCTCAGGCGGCGTCATCCGATGACGGCTTTGAATCGCCCCGGGATTTTCGGAGGCTCCAACTCTTGAGAGACTGGAGCCATGACGAAGCATACCCCACCCTTTTCCCCTGAGGTTCGCGAGCGGGCAGTCCGGCTGGCCCGGGAGCATGAGAGCGAGCACGGTTCGCAATGGGCCGCGATCCAGTCGATCGCGGCCAAAATCGGTTGCTCTGGCGAAACGCTGCGCAAGTGGGTCCGTCAGGCCGAGCGCGACCGGGGCGTGCGGGCCGGACCGACGACGGATGAGCGCGAGCGGATCAAGGCGCTGGAGCGGGAGAACCGCGAGCTCCGGCAGGCCAACGAGATCCTCAGGAAGGCGAGCGCGTATTTTGCCCAGGCGGAGCTCGACCGCCGGTTCCGGTCATGATCGCCTTCATCGACGATCATCGTGCGCTCTACGGGGTCGAGCCGATCTGCAAGGTTCTGCCGATCGCCCCGTCGACGTACCACGCCCATGCCGCGCGACGAGCCGATCCCGGGAGGCTGTCGGCTCGAGCCAAGCGGGACGCGGCACTCATGGTCGAGATCCGGCGCGTGTACGAGGCAAACTTCCGGGTCTACGGCGTGCGCAAGGTCTGGCGGCAGCTCGCCCGCGAAGGGATCATTGTGGCGCGCTGCACGGTGGTCCGGCTGATGCGAACGATGGGCTTGGCTGGCGTCGTCCGGGGGCGGAGGGTTCGCACCACCGTTCCCGATCCGGCGGCGGCCTGCCCGCTCGACCGGGTCAATCGACAGTTCAGGGCCGAATGCCCGAACCGGCTATGGGTGGCGGATTTTACCTACATCGCCACCTGGGGCGGCTTCGTCTATGCGGCCTTCGTGATCGACGTCTTCGCCCGCCGGATCGTGGGCTGGCGTGTGTCGCGCTCGGCCCGGGCCGACTTCGTGCTCGATGCCTTGGAGCAGGCCCTGCACGAGCGCCGCCCCTTCGCCGGCAGCGGCCTCGTCTGTCACTCGGATCGCGGATCGCAATATGTGAGCATCCGCTACACCGAGCGCTTGGCCGAGGCGGGCGTCGAACCCTCCGTCGGCAGTGTTGGCGACTCGTACGATAACGCTCTCGCCGAGACGGTGATCGGCCTGTTCAAGGCGGAGGTCATCCATCGACGCGGGCCGTGGCGGTCCTTTGAGGCGGTCGAGTACGCCACGCTGGAATGGGTGGACTGGTTCAACCACCGTCGGCTGCTCGAACCAATCGGCCACATCCCTCCCGCCGAGGCGGAGGCACGCTATTATGCCCAGGCCGAGGTCCAAGCCTTGGCCGCCTGAGCCAAACCAAACGGCCTCCGGAAAACCCGGGGCGATTCAGCTTCTGGCGCTTCGAGCCCGGCGGACGAGGCGTCGTGTTCGTCCAGGGCATCGTGCCGTCAGGCCGGCGGGGCATCGACCGGATCTTCCCCTGCAAGTCGCCCATCCGCTCGGGGCGGGGCCCCTTGCAACCACCATCACGCCACGCCCGGAATTTGCGGCCGTAGATCCACTCCTCGAAGTCGTGTTCGGCCCGGACGATCATGTCGGCGATGACCCGCTTGTCCTCCTCCTTGTTGAAGAGCGCTTCCCCGAGCAAACCGATCACGTGGCGCCGGATGTTCTGCGGCCCCTCAACATCGGGGTATTGATGCAAGGCTAACAGCACCGCGTGCAGCACCGCCCTGCCGACATCGTCCCGCTTCGGCGTGCCGGTCTTGAGGCGGTTCTGACGGCGCTCGCCCTCGGTTTCGGCGTGGGCGTCGAGGCTGTGCTTCAGCCGCTTCGACATGCCCTTGCGGGACTTCCGGGCCGCGGGTGTCCAACCTGGACGTCTCGGGGTAGGTTCGGGGGTCTCGTTCTCGTCCGACATAGGTGCGCCTCCGTATGAGAGGCCCCCTATCCATACCGGATCGACGCAAGACACAAACGACCAAGCTGCGGCAGGCCTTTGGCCGTGCCATCGGCTGACCCGGCGACGTCATCGGATGACGCCAGCTCAGTCAGCCGCTGATCATTCGAGGTGTTGAACTCCTTAGCAGACCGCGTGCGCCGCCTCGCGCACCTGGCGAGTGGCTGCGTCGACCTGCTCGTTGGCCCGCGCGATCGCCGCCATGCCGCCCGTGATGGTCCCGACCCCGCGCGCAGCCGTGTGCATGCTGCCGGAGATCTCCTGGGTTACCGCCGACTGCTCCTCGACGGCGGCCGCGATCGCCGCCGAGATCTCGTCGAGCGCCCGGATCGTGCCCTGGATCGAGCCGATCGCCGCCACGGCCTCGCGCGTGGTGGCCTGCGTCGTGGTGATCTGGTCGCGGATCTGATCCGTGGCCTTGGCGGTCTGCTCGGCCAGCGCCTTCACCTCCGAGGCCACGACCGCGAAGCCCTTGCCGGCCGTACCCGCCCGGGCCGCCTCGATCGTAGCGTTGAGCGCGAGCAGGTTGGTCTGGGCCGCAATGCCCTGGATCATGGTCACGACGTCGCCGATCTGCGCCGCCTGCCCGCTCAGGCCCTCGACGATGGTGCTGGTGTGCCGGGCCTGCTCGACGGCCTCCCCGGCCATTCGCGCCGCGCGGCTGACCTGCTGGCTGATCTCGCCCACCGAGGCCGACAGTTCCTCGGCGCCGGAGGCCACGCTCTGGATGTCGCCGGAGACCCGACCGGCCAATTCGACGGCCTCCGCGGTCCGGCGGCTGGTGCCCTCGACCGCGCTACCGATCGCGTCGAGGTCGACGCCGATTGCCCGCTGCGCCGCGATGCGCCGGTGGCGCTCTTGGACCTGAGCGGTGATGTCGGCGGCGAACTTGACCACTTTGAGGACGCAGCCGCTGGCGTCGAGGATCGGGTTGTAGGTCGCCTGGATCCAGACGTCGCGGCCGCCCTTGGCGATGCGGCGGAACTCGCCGCCGGCGAACGCGCCCCGGCCCAGACGCGCCCAGAACTCGCGGTAGCTGACCCCTGCCTGCTCGGTGGTATCTACGAACAGGCTGTGGTGCCGGCCCCGGATCTCATTGAGGCGGTAGCCCATCGCGTCGAGGAAGTTCTGGTTGGCATCGACGATCGTGCCGGTCGGATCGAACTCGATCACGGCCTGCGAACGGTGCAGGGCGGCGATCTGGCCCTCCAGGTCGAGCATGCGCAGCTTCTGCGCTGTGATGTCGGTGGCGAACTTGACGACCTTCACGACACGACCACAGCGATCGAGCACGGGATTGTAGCTCGCCTGGATCCAGACATGCCGACCACCCTTTGCGAGCCTCTTGAACTCGGCGGTCTGAAACGAGCCTCGGCGTAGAGTCTCCCAGAACGCGCGGTACTCGGCGCTGTCGCGGTAGCCCGGTTCCACGAACACGGCGTGGTGCTGGCCCTGCACCTCGGACAGGGTGTAGCCCATGGCGGTCAGGAAATTGGCGTTGGCCGTGAGGATCGTACCATCAGGCTGGAACTCGATGACCGCTTGCGAGCGATCGAGCGCGTCGAGCTTGGCCGCTTGATCCGCAGTTCCGCGGGTTCCGCCGAACATGATCGTACTCCTCCCAGAGCTATCTTTGCTCGGCAATCAGATCGGTCAGCGGGCAACGGAATGATCCGCTACCGTGCTCCCGGCACGTTGTGAGATGCACAATACAATTGCGCTCAAGTATTAATTTTTGGTTAAAATCACAATAAATACTTATACTAACCCCATGGTGGGTGGAATTATCGTTTAAAATCAATAATCACAAAGCTGTGATCTAGAAAAATCAACCTGCGCTTGAAAATCAAATTTTGCGCGTGCAGCGCAGCTTTCGGCATCTCAGTGCCCCACCTTGCCGCTACGCTTCTTCGCGGACCGGTGGCACAAAGCGTCCCATGCCGATCCGGCCCGAGCACCGCTTCTTCTACCCTATCGACTGGGCGCAGCTCTCGGCCGTGATCCGGTTCGAGCGGGCGAAAGGCTGCTGCGAGGGCTGCGGGCGGCCGCACGGGCGGACGGTCTACCACCTGGGTGATGGGCGCTGGTGGGATGCCGATGCCGGCCGATGGCGCGATGGCTGGGGCAAGCGGATCCGGATCGCGGTAGAGGCCGATATCCTCAGTCGGGTGCGCCGGACGCGGGTCGTGCTGGCCGCTGCCCACCGGGACCATGACACCTCGAACAACGCGGATGCCAACCTCGCAGCCTTCTGCCAGCGGTGCCACATGATCCACGACAGGCCGGAGCATCAGAGGCGGCGGTGGCGGACGCTATTCCGGCGAAAGGCGCTCGGGGACCTGTTCGGCGGCCCCTACGCGTAGAGTGCCATCGGCCGCGCCCTGACCACCGCTGCGGCAGAGTAAACGAACGGTTCACCAACTCCGCGCAATTGCTCGGATCGCTTCGATCCTACCGCGATGTGACGACGTTCTACCGGCACACACACCGGAGACACGCAGCCATGCTGATCCTCAACCCAATCACCGGACAGATGGTTGAGGTGCGTGTTCCCCGGCCGGGACCGAGGACGGCCTGACCCTCCTGGCAATGCGGATCCGCGCATAGCCATCCCCCGGGCCACAAGCGCCCGACCCGGTACCAGCGACCTCAGCCCCGCGGCATAAGCCCCGCCCGCCGTGAACCCTAGCGAACCGATGACCCTGGCCGACCTCGACAAGCCCGCCGAACTCACCGTGTGGCCTGGCCATGCGCCGGCTCACGTCGCCGACGCTCGCAGCTTCTCGACACTGCGCGCGGCGCTGGCCGCTGCAGCCGAGGCGATCGACGCTGAGGACGCCAAGCCCTGGATCATCACCGAGAGCGGCGACATCCTGGCGCCCAACTGGATCAGGGCCAACACCGGCTCGTCTCGCCTGCAATAATGGGCCGTGAGCCGGCGCTTGCGGTGTCCAGCTCCCCCGCCGCGCCGACCCTCGCGCAACAGCCCGGCCTAGGCTTCACGGGTCAGGAGCGGAGAACTGGTCCGCACCTACCTGTCGTCGCGCGTCCGCCCACAACAGCGCCGTGTGGTGTCGCGAACGCCTCGGGCACATCAGCAGGGGAGAGCCGGACTTATAGTAGGTGAGGGTGCAGCCGTCAGCGACCCTGTACGCCCGCAGGCACAAAAAAGGCCACTCCCGAAGGAGCGGCCCAAAGTCTTGGGAGGAAACGCCCTTGGGAAGGGCTGCAAGACCGCGACGCCATCGCGGTATCACGCTCCTGACCTATGCACCTGCACCGCAGCGTACAACCGCTCGCAGATTGTATCGCGCGCATAAGTAAGTTCGTTTCCCCTCTCAGGTGCGCTTCCACACCATAGCTTGGCTTAACCATCCGGCCGCGCTGAGCCATGAATCGCCCCGGGTTTTCCGGAGGCCGTTTGGTTTGGCTCAGGCGGCCAAGGCTTGGACCTCGGCCTGGGCATAATAGCGTGCCTCCGCCTCGGCGGGAGGGATGTGGCCGATTGGTTCGAGCAGCCGACGGTGGTTGAACCAGTCCACCCATTCCAGCGTGGCGTACTCGACCGCCTCAAAGGACCGCCACGGCCCGCGTCGATGGATGACCTCCGCCTTGAACAGGCCGATCACCGTCTCGGCGAGAGCGTTATCGTACGAGTCGCCAACACTGCCGACGGAGGGTTCGACGCCCGCCTCGGCCAAGCGCTCGGTGTAGCGGATGCTCACATATTGCGATCCGCGATCCGAGTGACAGACGAGGCCGCTGCCGGCGAAGGGGCGGCGCTCGTGCAGGGCCTGCTCCAAGGCATCGAGCACGAAGTCGGCCCGGGCCGAGCGCGACACACGCCAGCCCACGATCCGGCGGGCGAAGACGTCGATCACGAAGGCCGCATAGACGAAGCCGCCCCAGGTGGCGATGTAGGTAAAATCCGCCACCCATAGCCGGTTCGGGCATTCGGCCCTGAACTGTCGATTGACCCGGTCGAGCGGGCAGGCCGCCGCCGGATCGGGAACGGTGGTGCGAACCCTCCGCCCCCGGACGACGCCAGCCAAGCCCATCGTTCGCATCAGCCGGACCACCGTGCAGCGCGCCACAATGATCCCTTCGCGGGCGAGCTGCCGCCAGACCTTGCGCACGCCGTAGACCCGGAAGTTTGCCTCGTACACGCGCCGGATCTCGACCATGAGTGCCGCGTCCCGCTTGGCTCGAGCCGACAGCCTCCCGGGATCGGCTCGTCGCGCGGCATGGGCGTGGTACGTCGACGGGGCGATCGGCAGAACCTTGCAGATCGGCTCGACCCCGTAGAGCGCACGATGATCGTCGATGAAGGCGATCATGACCGGAACCGGCGGTCGAGCTCCGCCTGGGCAAAATACGCGCTCGCCTTCCTGAGGATCTCGTTGGCCTGCCGGAGCTCGCGGTTCTCCCGCTCCAGCGCCTTGATCCGCTCGCGCTCATCCGTCGTCGGTCCGGCCCGCACGCCCCGGTCGCGCTCGGCCTGACGGACCCACTTGCGCAGCGTTTCGCCAGAGCAACCGATTTTGGCCGCGATCGACTGGATCGCGGCCCATTGCGAACCGTGCTCGCTCTCATGCTCCCGGGCCAGCCGGACTGCCCGCTCGCGAACCTCAGGGGAAAAGGGTGGGGTATGCTTCGTCATGGCTCCAGTCTCTCAAGAGTTGGAGCCTCCGAAAATCCCGGGGCGATTCACCAACACGGTTGAGGTTGAGGTGCATGCCAAGCGTGGGAACGAGTGGTTAACCCTGTCGGGGCAAACGTACTTGCTCGATCGCGGATCGACGTAGCCCCTCCGTACGGAGTAAGCATGCTGACAGACAGCCAGCAGACGTGCGAAGTAAAATTGAATGGGGTGTGGCACCCTACCAGCCTCGTGAAGGCCCGTACTCTTCACACAACGACGCAGAAGCGCTGTCCTGCATGTCATGGCCAGATGACTGTAGCGGGGAGCTATATCGGCACCGGCAGTCTAAGGCTGCAGCACCGCCGATCGCATACCGGCTGCCCGCTCAAGCCTGATACGTACAATGGAACGTCGTCACCGCACCCTCAGGCGCTTGCCTGACAGCCGCTTGGCCCCGCCCCGATTTGTTCACAGCGCGGATCGGCCGACGCTGATTAACTACCCGCCAACCGCCAAGGCGTCCGTCACCAGCCGATTGACCAAAGCGTCTCGCCTTGCCTGCCGCAGCAGGATGCGAGCTGCAGCCCGAGCATTGGCGGCCCGAAGAAGCCCTTGCGGGCTGCCGTCGCGGAGGGCGCGCCATGCCATTTCTCTGAACCATCGGACATTGGCCAGGGCCACGGCACGATAATTACTATGCGGCCCACGCTGTCGCGTGCCGACTGAAATTGTAGGGTGCATGAAATCAATCCTGGACGGAGAAATACGCCCGTCCGCGAACTGATGTTCAGCTCGCACGTTTATTTACGGAGTTCAATACTTCATTTAGGGGAAAGGTAGCGATTGCGCCGTCAGTGTCTCAATCGCCACTATCGTTGTCGGTGTCCCCCGTCGTCGCCCAACAGCCAATCGGGTATGCCGGGCAGCACTTCTCCGGCTACCTCGTCGGCCTCTCAAGAGCCCGCCCCGCCTTTGCCTCGGGGCTCTCAGCCGGTACCTCCGGTGAACAGCTTGCGGGCCGGCTGGTCGAGCTCCTCGACCGACAGCGTCTGGCCAGGCTCGTCCGTTATAGGAGGCTCCCGAGCATCGGCCGCTCGGCCCCGCCCCGATCTGCTCACGGGGCAGGGGAGCGTCCGATCTTACCAGCGTAGGCCGATACGCAACTCGGCCTGACTAGATGATGCCCAAATCCGATCAGTGAGCCGTCACCCGAGCAGGCTTGGAGCTGTGCTGGAATAGGCCACGCAAGAGCCGGAAGGGCAGCCGCACCAGCTTGTAGAGAGCGTGCGCGGCCATAACGGCGAGCACAGCGAGAAGCGCCAGGATGGTGTTCAGCATGCGGTGCACCCTCTGACGGAGTGGGATCAGCGGTCCGCCACCGCCCGTGCGCCCAGAAGGCGCGCTGAACACGGCGAGATCGTGAAGAACACCTGCAGCCCACAGGCCGGGCAGCCATTGAGGCTGTCCCGACCATCCTACACCGTTAGCGGGCGAGGGCGTCGGCCGGGCCACCTGCGTGCTGGCCAGAGTACCGGTAGGCGAGCGCCGGCCGATAGTGGGTCACCGAGATCTCCGGCAGGACCACCGAGGCATTGCCGGCGTAGCCCGAGTAAGCGGAAGCCGGGTAGGGGCTGTGCTTGCTGTCGATCCCCTGCGCCAGAGCGGGGGTGGCGACGGCAACCAGGGCGACAGCGGCGAGCAAGTGCAGCTTCATGACGATCTCCATGCGTGTCCGTTTGACGTCACGAGGAAGCCATCCGGTCAGTCGGGTCGCGTGAGGAAGATCGTCGGTCTGGCGGTCTTGATCGCGGCGGCTGCGCTTGGCCGGCTGTGACCTCTCAACGGCATACTCTGCCGATCGTTCGCCGGGTTTTGTGCGCCGCCACACAGGGGCGCATCGAAGCGGGTGATCTATCCACGATGCTTCCCCTCCAATGCCCCCGGAAGCTCCAGACCGAGGTCGGAAACCGTGAACGGCTTGCTGATCAGGCGCACGCCAGGATCAAGCTTCCCGTTGTTGAAGAAGGCGTTGCGCGTGTAGCTGTGCCTCGGCTCGCTCGCGCTGCAGGATCTCATCGCGGAGCGCATCGTTCGCGGACCGAAGTTGGCGGGTGCGATGCCGGTCGGTCCTAATGAATAGCCAGGCGAGGGCTGCAGCTAGAAACAGGGCGATAACAATAACCGCAACTAGGATCGACCGGCGGAATGCAGCTCGTTCGGCGCGTGTAGCCTGCAGTTCTATCTCTGCTCGATCAAACTCGGCGACGGTCGCCCGGATACGCCTCATCAGGTCGCGTCCGGCGTTGGTACGCACGATGGCGAGCGCTCCCGCTTGGTCCCCCGCCTGCATGCGTTCGGTCGTTCGTGCGAGTTCGGCAACTTTCTCACTGATGATGGGTCGGACTTGATCTAACCGAGCTTGTTGCTCTGCGTTGTCACCCGTGAGGTACCGCAGCTCCGCCTCGGCAGCCGGCAACTCGCGGCGAGCGGTCGTGAACGGGTCGAGGTAAGTCAGGTCGCCGGTGAGCAGGAAGCCGCGCTGGCCTGTTTCCGCCTCTTGAATGAGCCGAGATAGACGCGCCTCGGCTCGCCGCACTTCAGCGGAGTGCACGGCCCACGCATCAGCATCCGCGCTGGCCAGAGCGGCAGCGGCAGCGGCTAAGCCGGCGAGAATGAGTAAGGCGAACCCAACGACCATCGCGGCGGTCTCGCGAGATCCGGCGAGGCGGTGAATGGGACGACCTTCCAAGTTGCATCCTCCGCACTGCGAGCTTTGCAGTGCCGACACATCGGCCTCGTTGGCAAGACCATCGAATGCCGCTCAGGCCCGGCGAGGGCTCGTCGCCGCGTTCGTCAAACCGTCCGGCCGCAGACCGTCACCGCATAGCTCGGCCCGTCCTACCGCCCGCGAGAATTCTCACGGGATCGCTTCGGCCGAAGTCGACCGCTGCCCCCCGGCAGCCCTTCTTCGGTTCCGTATCCACAACCTGCCTTTGTGGATCTCCCTTATCCGTGGGGTGCATCGTTTTGCACCCTATGCTGCCCAGCAGCGCCGGGGCTGCAGATCGCCCTCCCCGTCGGAGCCACTGCAGCCACTCTCGGCTAATGATCCGGAGCACATTCGGGTCGGACTTGCGGCCTTGGTGGCGCCGTTCCTGGATGGTCAGCAGCCCGTCGCCCTCGGCCAGCCGGATTGCAGCCTGGGCAAGCCGGCGGCACACGCCCGCCCGCGCCGCGATGGCGTCGATACACAGCCCACAGGCGCCGTGACGTGCCATCTCATCCCCGACGACGCGCAGGACCGCGAGCTGCCCGGTGGTGAACCTGCTGGCGAGCGCGGGGGGCATCGGGCCGGAGCAGGCCAGCTGTCGGCGCCGTTCGATCGCTACAGATCGCTCAGGAGCCCGCTGGAGGCGCTTCGGCGGAAAGAGCGTCACTCGGCCGAGCGGGATGCCGACGGGCACCACGGCCTCGCGGATCGCAGCCCTACGGGTGTGCAGCGCCTCGGCCAGCCCCTGTGCCTCGGCGTCCGTCACGGTCTCGGCAGCGTGGGCCTGCCAGATGGTGCGCGACAGGCTGTCGAGCTGCGCGAGTGTCCGTGCGTCGTCGATCGCCGACCGCATGGTGGCGTGAAACATCGGTCCCGGTCCCTCACGGGCCGCGGCTAGGGTCCAGGCAAAGCCTTCCCGTTGACGGAAACGGGTTCCGTCTTGACTCCCGGTGGGAGATCTGGCTTGTGAGAGGAAGTGACTCGGCCCTCACAGGCCCCAGGTTTTCAGCAGCCTCGTCCTTGCCGGGACGGGGCTGTTGGCTTTTCAGGGTCTCAGTTCCGCGGCTGGCTGCATCTCCTGAATTGCCGGCGCACGACTCGCCGAGGCGTGTCAGACCGGAACACCCCATGTCGTCCGGCTCGCACGGTTAAGTCAACGTTGAGGGACCTGTGACCGAGCTTGAGAGCGTTGAGCGCGACATCGCCTTGCTGCGGGCGCGCGTCCGTTATTCAAGGCTCGCGATAGCGGACCCCAACATCACGCCGGAGGCCATAGACCGTGAGCACGCCGGGCTCGATCTATTCGGCCGGCGCCTCTGCGCGCTTCTGACGTTGCGGGACGATCTACGCTTCTTGGCAGAGGACTAAGGGACGCGGCACTGCCTGCAACGTCGCGCCCCTCGCAGCTTGGCTTCAGGCGCCATCTCCATATGGTGGAACTCCCACGAGTGTTCCGATCAGACGGAGCAAAGCTTGGTGTTCTGGCCCGCCGGCGCTTCCCCGCAGGAACGCGCCCAGCTCAATGTGAGACAGCCGGCCGCCAGACGGAGCATTCGGCTGATGGATCACAAAGGCTCGGCCGTTCTCCGGCTCGCGTCCGAGATACCACGTATCTCCGTTCGGGCTTCGGTACAGTTCTCGCCGCTCGGTCATTGGCGTACCCCTGCCCCCGTTCGGTACAAGGTACGCCAATAAGGAGAGCCGCGGGAAGGTTCGCGGCTGCTATAATCGTCAGCGAGCGAGTCGCACGGCTGGGTCAACGTTGGGGCGATTATGACCGAACTTGAAAAGGTCGAGCGAGAGATCGCCATTTTACGGGACAGCGTTCGGATCTCAACCCAAGCTCTAAGTGATCCAAATCTGTCGACCGAAGGCGCGAACCGCGAACGAGCGAGCATCGAAATCTACCGGCGACATCTCGATGATCTGCTCACAAAGCGCGACGATCTTCAGGCTCCGGACGAGAATTAGGGACCTGCAGGATCGCTCGCACCTCGGCGACGTGCCGGGGCTCCGCCACGCCCGGCAGCAGGGCGCTAATCGCCTCGTGCTGCGCCAGCCACCGCCGCATCAGGTGCAGTAGCCGGTCGTCGGCGAAGCCGGAGCCGTGTCGAACCACGGTGTGCATCTCGAGGTCCAAAATGCGCACCCGCGCCACCAGGATCAGCAGGCGGGCGGTATCCGGCCACGACAGGCACCTCTCGGGCGCCGGCCGGATCGGGATTGCAGTCGGCATCAGGCCCGCTCCAACAGGTCGACGAGAAACGAGCCGGCCGCGGCGATGACGTTGCCGCGACCGCGCCAGGGCAGGATCTCGGCCACCGGTTGCGGATCGACCGGCACCTTCGGCAGCACGGTCTCAGGAGTATCGGCCTCACCGTCTCGATCACCGCCGCGCATGTAGACGACCTGGCTGCCCTCGTGGTTCTCGGGAGCGGCCAACGAGGGCTCAGCGTCCCCACCGTCCTCGTGGTCCGCATCGCCGTCCATGCGGTCAAGGACGGCGATTATGCGGTCTGCTGCGTCCAGGGCAGTCTGTGCTGCCTCCTCAAGGCTGGCGCGTAGGTCGGCCCCAGCGAGCGGCGGTAGGGCCTCCGGAGCGGTCGGTTTCGGACGCGGGGTGAAGGTGAGCACGTCGCCCATGGTGTTCTAATCTCGGATGTGGGGGGAATGCCTGGCAGGATCCGGCCGGGGCGGTACGCACGGCTACGGGAAGGCGGGAGGGGTCAGGCCTCTCCGCGCTCCGTCTCAGCCTCAACTGCAGCTAGCGCAGCCACGAGGAAGTCGCCGCAGAACTCCTGCCGGGCCTTGGCTCGCCAGTCGGCGCCGAAGGCCAGTTCCGCCTGGAAGGCCGCATACCGGACAAGCGCGGCACGGCCCTCGGCAGTGGTCGGCACTGTGGCCCAGACCGCCGCGCGGGTGGCCCGTCGATCCCGCTCGATGGCGTCCTCTTGGATCCGCTCGGCGTCCGTCATGCAGCGCCCCGCGACGGACGCGGCAAAGGCCGTCGTCGCAGCCTCGGCGCTCTGGCTGTCAAACGGCATCGGAACGGGACCCCGGATCGGCTTCCAATCGGGGCTCTGACTCACTTTCGCTGATGCCGGCGGCGTTGAGGTTGAGGATATCCACGATGGAGCTGCAGCATGCGCCCTCGCTTCAGACCGTCGAGCCTCGTACCTGCCGGATTCGTCGTCGATCACCTCGATGTCGGCACCGATCGGATTGGTCTGGTCGTGAGGTCCGGATCTGCGACGGCGACGTGCCCAGACTGCCGGACCTCGTCACGTCGCATCCAAAGCCGCTACCAGCGCCGTGCCGCCGACCTGCCGCTCGGTGGTCGGCGCGTCGAACTCCAAGTCATGGTGAGACGCTTCTGGTGTGACGCAGCGGCCTGTGGGCGGAAGATCTTCGCCGAGCGCTTCTCCAACGACGTCCTGCCTGCCTTCGCTCGGCGCACCTCACGGCTGGAGCAGATCGTCCATCACCTCGGGCTCGCACTCGGTGGTCGGCCCGGTGCGGGGCTTGCCCAGCGTCTCATGCTGCCCGTCAGTCGAGATACGCTCCTGCGCGTGATCCGCCGTCGGGCGGCGACACACTCCGATCCACTCAGCGTCATCGGCATCGACGACTTCGCCTGGCGGCGCAATCACCGCTACGGCACCCTCGTCTGCGATCTCGAACGCCGCCGCATCGTAGCGCTCCTGCCCGACCGCGAGCGGGCTACCGCACAGACTTGGCTGAAGATGAACGGCTCGATCCAGATCGTCGCCCGCGACCGCGGGGGTGGATATGGCGAGGCCATTGCCCGTGCTCTGCCGCAGGCCATCCAGGTCGCCGACCGGTGGCACCTCATGGAGAACGCCAGCCGTGGCTTCCTCGATGCCGTGCGCAGGTCGATGCGACAGGTTCGCGAGGTCGTCGGCGCAGCCACAATCGATCCGGCGCTGCTCACTGCGGCCGAGCGCATCCAGTACGAGGGTTACCTGCGGCGGAAGGAGGCGGACGCGGCCATCCGCGCGCTCGCCGAGGCAGGCGTTCCGATCCGCCGGATCTGCCAACGTCTTGGCCACAGCCGTAAGGTGGTGCGTGCGGTCCTGCGTGGGGAGCGTACCGACGTCTTCCGCGTCCGCCAGAGTTCGCTCGATGCCCATTTGCCCTGGCTCGATGCCCAGTGGGATGCTGGCAGCCGCAACGCGACCGAGCTTTGGCGCAGGGCGAAGGGACAAGGCTTCCGAGGATCGCTGCGCGTGGTCGGGGAATGGGCAACGCGGCGTCGACGCGCGGAGCAGGCCCAGATCGAACGGCTACAGCGTGTGCCGTCGGCACGAACTCTGGCGCGATGGCTGACGACAGGTCGCGACCGCTTGACCAAGGCGGAGACGCTGACCGTGGCTGCCGTCGAGGACGGCGTGCCGGCGCTGGTTGAGGCGCGCGAGGTGGTGGGCGCTTTCCAGACGATGGTTCGGGCGATGGCGCCGGACAGGCTCGAAGGGTGGCTCACGCGTGCTGGCACAGGCCTCGTCGCCTCGTTCGCCCGCGGAGTCGGTCAGGACCGAGCTGCGGTTCGGACAGCGATCACGTTGCGATGGTCGAACGGCCAGACAGAGGGGCAGATCACCAAACTCAAGCTGGTAAAGCGCCAGATGTATGGCCGCGGCAAGATCGACCTGTTGCAAGCTCGCCTGATCGGATTGACCTCCGGATGATCAGCGAAAGTGCGTCAGAGCCCTTATTCCACGCCTAAACACATTCAGGGGCCACGACGAATTAGTCTCACTGATCAACCACACCCGCCGGGCGCTGGACGATCGCGGACCGCCTCGTCCCGCCCGAGCACCGTACCGGAAGCCGATCCAGCTCAGCTTTGACCTTGAGGCGGCATGATGGGGCGCCAAGATCTCGAACCGCCACGGATGTTCGATATCTGGGACCGCATCGCCGCCGAGGCGGTAGAGCGGGCCAAGGCGCAGAGCCAGGCAGTTGCCCTTGAGCGGAAGATCCGAGCCCCGCGCAACAGGCGCTCAAATTGGACGGGCGACCGACAGACGCTCCACGAGATCGGATCCGTGATCCACGGCCGGCATCTCGGCCCGTGCGATACCGACGATGGCGAAACCTACCTCCGGGCCGCCCTCCCCTGGATCGTCACAAAGGCCGGTGGCTTCCTCGCGGACGACCTTGAGCGTCACGTGACCGACTGGTGCCGGGCTGCCGTCCCCCGCCTCGATCTGGGAGCTATCCGCGGCTGCCTTGCCGAAGCCCAGGAGCGCGACGGGCGGCAACGGCTATGGTGGTCCGCGCAGGATCTGGGCGACCTTCTGCGGCTCAAGACGGACGAACGGGAGCGGCTGCGGGTCACGCGCATTCGGCCGGCCGGCATGACGGCTCGGAAGTTCGCGACCTATCAGCGGGCTCGGAAGGCCGAACAGGCGAAGGCCCGCCGGATCGCCAAAGGGGCAACGCCCCGGGAGCAATCGAAGGCTCAACTAGAGCCGTGGGTCGCGCTCAACATGAGCCGGGCGACCTATTTCCGGAAGCAGCAGGCCGGCACCCTCCCCGCCCAGATCCGGGACCGTGAGACTGTTTCGTCGTCACCAGATACGAAGTATCTAGAGCCCGTGACGGGCCAGTCTCACGTCGCAGAACAGACCGCCCAGGGTCCAGCGAGGAAGCCCCGCCCGAGCCTGAGCGTCGGCGCTGTCGGGCATACGCCCGGAGCCAAGGTAAGGGCGATCCCGCCCGGTCGTGCCGTCGCGCTGCCTCTGCCGGAAGAAGGGGTTTTCGAGCACCCTGACCTGCTCGGAGGCGGCGAGTGGCGACAGGTCGGCGCTCCCCTCAGCGAATATGCCGGCGGTGTCCTGCCTGATGCCCTCGTGCGGGCCGTGCGTGATGCGCAGCGGGTGCGCCAGATGACACAGCAGGCCGTGTGATCCTCCCTCGGCATCGCGGACACCTCTGATACGCTCATGCTGAGCGGGGAAGGTGTCGGATGGCGAAGACGAGACGCGAGTTCACGCCCGAGTTCAAACGCGAAGCGGTCGCCCTGCTGGAGAGCAGCGGCCGGCCACAGATGCAGGTCGCGGCCGAGCTCGGGATCCAGCCCTCGATGCTGAGGCAGTGGCGCGCCACGCTGAACGGGGCCCTACCCCGGCCGCGGCCGGCCGGATCGACGGGGAGTGCGCCACCAAGCCCGGTCGCCTCGCCGTCCGATCAGGCCGCCGAGATCGCCCGCCTGCGGCGTGAGCTCGACCGTACGCGCATGGAGCGCGACGTGCTAAAAAAAGCCATCGGCATCTTCGCGGAGATGCCCAAGTGACTTTCGCCTTCATCGAGCAGCATGCGCGGACCTGGCCGGTGCGTCTCATGTGCCGCGTGCTCGGAGTCTCACCCAGCGGCTTCTACGGATGGCGGTCACGGCCTGAGAGCGCCAGCTCGGCCTCCAACCGCCAACTCCTGGACGACGTCCGGCGCATCCATGCCGCCCATCACCGGCGCTACGGCTCCCCGCGCGTGCATGCCGCCCTGCGGGCCGAGGGCCGGTCTGTCAGCCGCGGACGGGTGGAGCGCCTCATGCGCCGGCACGGCATCCGTGCTTTGGCGGGGCGTCGGTTCCGGCCCTGTACGACCGACAGCCGGCACGATCTTCCGATCGCCCCAAACCTCCTGAAGCAGGACTTCTCGGCCGCGCGGCCAAACACGGTCTGGCTGGCCGATATTACCTACCTGCCGACCGGCGAGGGCTGGCTGTATCTGGCCGCCGTCCTCGATCTGGCCACGCGCAAGATCGTCGGCTGGTCGATGCGCGATCACATGCGCGCTGAGCTGAGCGTAGCGGCATTGATGATGGCCGCCCAGCGGCAGCGGCCGGCCGCCGGGCTCATCTGCCACTCGGATCGCGGCAGCCAGTACGCGGCCGAGGCCTATCGGAAGCAGCTCGCCGCAATGGGGGCCAGGCCGTCCATGAGTCGGACCGCCTGTTGCTACGATAACGCCCCGATGGAGAGCTTCTTCCACACACTCAAGGTCGAGCTCGTCCATCAACGACGATGGGCGACCCGGGATGAAGCGCGGCGCGATCTGTTCGCCTACATCGAGGGCTACTACAATCGGCAACGCATCCACTCGGCACTCGGCTATCTTACGCCCGAGCAAGCCGAGAGGACCACGAAATGATCTCTCTGTGTCCGCGACACCGAGGGAGGATCAGACGCGGGCTACCCCATCTTCGCGCTCGCCTTCATCGTCATGACCCGTGACGAGTACGTGGGTACGGTGACGCCTGCCCTCCAGCGGCTCAAGTTCGCCTACTGGGGCCACGATCAGGTCGTGTTCCACGAGCGCGACATCCGGAAGAAGATTGGTCCCTTCGCGATGCTGGCGGACCCAGCCACCAACGCCGACTTCATGGCTGACCTCACGGGGATGATCAGCGCGGCCCCATTCCGCCTCTGCGTCGGGACCATCGACAAGCTCAGGCTCAAGGCCAAGTACGCGAACCCGTGGAGCCCCTACGAGATCGCGCTGCGCTTCTGCATGGAACGTCTGCTCAACTGCCTCCAGCGTCACGAGCAGGAGGGGCGGCTCGTCCACGTCGTGTTCGAGAGCCGGGGCAAGAACGAGGACGCCGAGTTGGAGTTGGAATTTCGTCGGATCACCGCGAACCAAGCCAACTGGGGCTACCGTTCGCCCGACTTCTCCTACGCTCGGTTCGAGCCGGTGTTCGCGCGCAAGGATGCGAACGCTGCCGGGCTACAGTTGGCGGATCTCGTGGCCCGCCCCTGCGGATTGCGGGCTCTCCGACCCACTCAGCCGAACCGAGCGTTCGAGGTGCTCATCCCCAAGCTGACCGGCCATTCCGGGTTGAAGATGTTCCCCTGAAAAAACAAAGGGGTCCGGGCGAACCCGGAACCCCCTTGCCGACCGGGATATCCCCAATCCTGAGGACAATATGGGCCTCCTGGCAGCCGATGTCGATGCTCACGGAGGCCGCAGCGTGCTGCTCTTGGCGATCAAGCTGAGTGTGGAGGACCTACTCCGCCGTGCGCCACTTAACGGGCGATAGGGCCTCGCCAGGCGTGGTCGCGTCCCGCTGATAGAAGGTCCGCCGGTCGCCGGTCACCACCTCGGCGACATCGTCGATCGCCTCGATCACCTTCGAGGTCGCGATGTAGAGCGGCCCCTGCGGCTTGGCCCTCGTGAGGACTAGGACGCACTGCTGCCGCCACCGCCGGACCTCCTCCAAGAAGGCCACCTCCTCGGCCCGCACGAAGACCCCTCGCCTCGCCATTCTGCCGCCCCTCATCGTCCTGCGGGGATATGGAACGGGTGTAGAACATAGCGAGGTGGGTGACCGAGAACACCGGCATCAATCGGCCGTATGTCACGGGCAGACGCGAACAGAGCAACACCCGTTGAAGGGCCGTTAACCATGCGGGGGCACGCTGCCGTCAGCGATCGGTCGGAGGGCCGAGCGACGGCAGAGCAGCTCTATGGCCTACCCCCCTGGCCTCGGTGCGGCCTCGCCGTCGCAGTCGCGCTCTCCTAGCGTGAGCCGCTACTCTCGGATCTGACGCCGTGCACAAGGGTCGCCAGATAGATGGCGGATGCGATCACGGCGCAGGCCATGAGTCCGAGAGCTTGTACGGTTGGCAAGGTCATACTGCGATCATGTCGTCGGACTGTGGCGAGAGTGTTTCCATGAGCGGCTGGACAATCACAAGCCAGCGATAAGGCGCGGCCCTCTAAACGGGGAAGCGGCCTGGAGCCATTCTTTCGACCATGAGCCACTTACCGGCAGCAAGTCCGGTTATACGGCTTATGCAGCCTGAGCACCGACTGAAGACACGGTTAGCGGTCGTCGCAGGTATCGACCCGACCACCGCACGGGTCATGGACCTGCACAAGCGACTCGATTAAGCCGGCCCGATGGGCCGCAAGCACCTCGTTGCAAACCACGCGCGCCTCAGCGGATGTGGCATAAGTCTCGGCCGGGCGCTCCAAATGCAGCTCACCGTCGGGCGAGAAGATAAGTGCACGGACGGAATAGGAAAGTGCTTGCACCGCATGACCTCACGCGTCGCGTAAAATGACAACGCGATCTGTCCAGCATTGGCACCGTAGCGATCATGGTAGCATGTAGCTGACCGCCGGTCCAAACCTTACCACTACCGCAGTCGCGAGTAGGGTGTAAATTGCCCAGCGAAACCCGAGATCTGGATCGTGATGCGATGGCACCCGCGTATGGCTATCCATTTGGGCCTCCATCCGACAGCAATGCAAAAATCACCGGCCGTGAACAGAGTCACGAACCGGCGATTGATGTAATGCGGTGCGCATGCTGCACCGCAGCCCCTTTCGGGGCGTTTCCTCCCTAGACTTGAACCGCCCATTCGTGAGCGGTCCTTTCTGTCCAGGCCTATCTCAACATAAATATTCCAGCATAGTTCCCAGCAATCACGCTAAATATTCAAGCTTGTCGGTTGTTTTAACGATCTGCGATCATATTTCTGGCAGAGTCATACGGTCGACCATGCCGGTCGGTTGTGGCGAGCATTTTGCCGGATATCGGAAGGGCAATCACGAGCTAGCGAAAGGGCGCCACTGCCCGAAATGGCGGCTCGGTGGCAGGGCTCAGCGAGCACTCTGCCACTGAGCGGTGATCTCCCGGAAGGCCACGTCGCCGTCCGCCTCTGAAGCTCCCCTCAGAGCCGAAAGAGCGAACCGACTACCGGCCCGGCTCTTTCGAGGATGGGGTGACCCGCAGCTTGTGGGGGTTCGGCTTGAAGCTGATCATATCTCTCATGGGGAGCCGCCGCGCCATCCGTGAGAGGACGACTGAGTGGCTTCGCTCCAAATCGCGCAGAGCCAGCGAGGACGACCCTTCCGCCTCAGTCCAGACGACTTTTTATGAAACGGTCCGATGATGAAACGAGCTCAGCCTTTGACGTGCCAAATCCGGGTCGCGAGCGAGTGGCGGACGCTCACCATCGCGCAGGCGCACAACCAACATCGTTCTGAGCCCAAGCGCTGCAGCGCCTGTCATGGGCCGGTCTACGTCTTCGGCACCTACACCGGGAGGAGTCGTCTGGGCTTGATGCATCGCAAGGGACACGGGGGGTGTCGGTTCAATGCGAGCGGGTTCACAGGAACATCGACTCCTCATCCAAATGCCCTGAGTTGAGCCGCATCCCTACTCGGAGATGACCGAACATCCTGATCCGGGATCCGGCCGAGGATCGCTGCTGAGGAACGACGAACGGTGCGCCGGCATCCTGTGCCTCGGGCCACGTCGCGTCCTCGGTCCTCGCCGTGGGAGCGTCACCGAGCCTCGCTCTTGCACCTTCAATGCTGTATAAAGACGGCCAAGAGGATGGATTTCTGTGAAAACCAGTACTGACTTCATCGCATCACTCAAGCATGAGCATACCCGTCTAGGTCGCGTGCTGGGCGTGATCGACGACGGCATTTGGTGGACGAAGGAAAAACCTGGCCGCGTAAAAGTCGAGGATCTGCAGAAGCTGTCCGAAACGATCAAGGCCGCTGTAGACGAGATCGAGCGCGTGGTAGGCCAGATCGGAAGCTAACATTCTGAACCAGAACGGCCTACTACCACAGTAGCCCATCGGCCGGCAGTGACGTGGCGCCCAGTGAAAAATAGCCACTCTCGCTATGGTTATGAACGCCGAGCGCAGATAAAACTATATCATCCTTTCGTTAATCAAGTATCCGGCCTCGTCGAAGATGCCTTCCCAGGTCGAGTTGGCGACTTTTATCGTTACGCGCGACTTGCCAACATCTGCATCGATGCCTTTCTCGATCCGGCTGGTGACAAGGCCGAGCCTCATCTTCTGCCGCATGAGGCCTGCATCGATCATGAGCCGGGAGTGGAGCTGCTCAGGATCGAGCATCCAGTCGCCGCGCTCGTTGCGCTCTAATCGCATGGGGTAGCCCTGATCAGCTTGGCGGCAGGTGCGAAGTTGAGAGCGATCTTCAGCGGCGCTTGGAGGCGGTTTGCAGGCACCGCGTCTCTTGTAAGACCTTGGCCATATACCTTCGCGATGATGGCCCAAAATTGTGGTCTCGTCCTCTCCGGGATCTGGTCGAGTCGCTTGTCAATCTTAGCCCGTGCAAGCGCAGCAAATCTTTGAACGTCTTCAGGCAAAACCCCGAGCTGAGCCAGCATGATAAAATCCTTATGGACCAACGATTGCTAATTTATCCAGATCAACTTTCTCACGCGTAATTGGATGCACATCGCTTCGAGTGACCGCAGACCTCCTAAGACGTCGAGTCAGACCGGCGCAGCGGCAAGGAGAGCGCCGCCAACCTGAAGAGCGCCTGAGCCTTCCCGATCTGGGATCATCTCGCGGTCAAGCGTTGAGGCGCAGCCAACCGCCCTCCCCCATCCTGCATCTCGGGCCGCGTCGCGTACCGGCCCCGACCGTGAGGAACAGCACCAAGCCCCGCCGGCCCGTGATCAGATCGGGCGGCGGGGCAGAGTCGAGGATCGGGAACGTCTCAAGCGCGATCATCGCGGTTTCAATGCTCGGTCCCCGGCATATTCCGGCGTGGTTCGCCGCCGTGATCCTTGATGAGGTTGGAGCGTTCCGGGTCGCCCTTCAAATTGGCGACCTGCTTCCGAGCAGCCAATGCGAGGAAACCGACACCGCCGATCGTGCCGAGCGCGAGAAATAACAGAGAGATGCCGCTGCCCATGGGCGAAGCCTTTCGTCGGAGGAACCGCCGAATGAGGCGCGACGGGGAGCATTATGCTACAAATCGAACGAAGTCCGGCGTATTGAGTTGCCGTTTCATAAGTTTTTTTGGGGTGTGGCGTATTATCGCTCCATTTTTAGGCAGGACCGACGGGTGCTCACGCCGCGTTGATTGGTAGTGCTCCTGCCTAATTCCGGTGTTTTATCGTGTATAATCCCATCTTTTCATCGAAAATGCTGACGATCGAGTCCTAGCGCGTGATCGAGCTGCGCATGGTCCGCCTCGCGGGGGGCGCGAGGGCCGGGCCGAGATGCAGTCAATGGTGACCGAGAAAGCGCACGCCGCTGGCGAGGCAATGACGACGCTGATTCTCGGCGGCTCGCCCGAAACAGTCATCACCCGCTACCGTGAGCACGGGGCTGCGAACACGAAGCGCCTCTCCGCTCCGTGAAGGCCGTGCGGCATTCGTCATAGAATGCCTAGCTAGAACGCTTCGCGCTCCAGCTGCCGCTGCACTCGACCAAACCACCAGACGTGCGCCAAGTGCCGCTGCCGCTGCCCTTCGCGGTCAGACTGCCGGCGATCGGCACCTTGTTCGAGCCTTGGGTGATCGTGGCCTGCACGGCGCCAACCGTCGACACACCGCCATCGATGTCGACTTCCTCGCCGGGGATCGAGGCGTCGCTGTCCTTGATCTGCACCTGATAGCTCGTGCTGGCCGAGCAGGGCCCCTCAGTCGTGGTGGCGACGATCGTCCAGGAGCCGTCGAACTGGTTCGGCACCTGCACCTTCTTCGTCGCGGCATCTGCTGGGTGGAAAGCGCCTGCCATCAGGCAAGCCGCGAGGATCAGGATGGAGATACGTGCCACAGACTGCTCCGGAGATTGCGCCGCCGAGGTCGGCTACGCCATCGCAGAACGGAAACGTCGGCTAGATAGTTTCAGAAGCTGCTCAGCATGCCATCGGACCGAAGGGCGGTTTGAAATTAGGATTTGAGAAGGTACGAGGCATCTTGAGCAGCCGCGCGTAGAAGCTGAGTGGTGGGTTTGGCCGACGAAGATGCAATGCGAGGATTGCTCGCTGAGGTCGGCCGCGGCGACGCCGCAGCGCTCGCCCAACTTTACGACCTGACCAGCTCGAAACTCTTCGGCATCATCCTGCGTATCCAGAGGGACCGAGCCTTGGCCGAGGACGTCTTGCAGGATGCGTACTTGCGGATCTGGCAGGCGGCCGGAAGCTACGATCCCGCAAGTGGGCGCCCGCTTCCGTGGCTGTGTGCCATCGCGCGCAATCGATCGATCGACAGCTTGCGGCGAAAAGGCGCGGCCGAGGTGCAGGGCCCCGCAGAGGACGAAGGCGAGGATTGGGTGGCGCGGCTGATGGACCCCCAGGATGACGCGAAGACGTTTATGGATCGGGACGCGCTCAGCACCTGTCTCCAACGGCTGGAGCCAGCGCACCGGGATTGCGTGGTGCTGGCCTACTGCGAGGGTTACTCGCGAGAGGAGTTGGCTCAGCGCTACGATCGTCCGGTCAACACGATCAAGACCTGGTTGCACCGAGCCCTGGGCGCCTTGAAGTCCTGTTTGGAGACAGTGTCGTGAGCAGCGGCAGCGGCGAGGCCGTTCCGGATCCCGACCTACGCGCAGCCGAGTACGTGATCGGAACCCTCGACGCTCACGAGCGGGCGGAGCTGGAGCGCGAGCTTGCCATCGACCCTGACGCGGCAAGCCGTGTTCGGGCGTGGGAGGGGCGGCTGGCGCCCTTGCTCGATGCGATCCCGTCCGTGTCGCCGCCGCCGCGGGTCCGCGCGGCGCTGTTGCGGTCGCTCCCTGGCTCTCTTTCTGAACTGCCGGACCAGCTTGCCGCTTTGCGCCGGCAGGTGTGGCGGTGGCGGACCGTGGCTGCTGGCGCCGGACTGCTGGCAGCTGGTCTCGCGCTGTTCGTGGCGGTGGGGTTGCGTCCGAAGCAGGACGTCGGCCGCTACCTCGCGGTGGTTCAGGGTGGCGGAGCACTACCGGCGCTGATCGTTCGCGTCGATACGCGCACCGGCACGGCGCAGGTCAGACCGGTCGGTGCCGAGGCACCCGCCGGCCGGAACTTGGAGCTGTGGTATGTCGGAGCCGAAGGGCCGAAGCCGCTCGGTCTCGTCGGTGCGGGCCCAAGCCGGGTGACACTCCCTCAGGGGACGTCGCCGGACGGGGTGATCGCGGTCTCAGTCGAGCCCACTGGCGGCTCCCCAACCGGGCAGCCAACCGGACCAGTGGTCTACACGGGCAAGCTCATCCCCGAATGAGGAAGGCGACGCGGTGAGATCCGCGCCGCCAGCATCATCAGGGCATCAGGACGCCGTTGACGACGTGGATGACGCCGTTCGACTGCATGACGTTCGGGATCGTCACCGCGACTGTGTCGCCCTTCACGTCAGTAAGGTAGACCTTCTTGCCGCGCGCCGAGACGCCGAGCGGTTCACCCTCGACGGTAGTCAGCTGGTTCTGGCCCTCGGGCTTCTTGGCCAGCGCCATCAGCTCCTTGGCCGTGTAGACGCCCGGGACCACGTGGTAAGTCAGGATCTTCGTCAGCGTCGCCTTGTTCTGCGGCTGCACGAGGTTCTCCACCGTTCCCGGCGGCAGCTTGGCGAAGGCGGCGTTGGTGGGCGCGAACACCGTGAACGGACCCGGGCCGTTCAGCGTGTCGACGAGGCCGGCGGCCTTCACGGCGGCGACCAGGGTGGTGTGGTCCTTCGAGTTGACCGCGTTCTCGACGATGGTCTTCTGGGCGTACATCGGCGCACCGCCGACCATCGGGTTCTTCGCCTGCGCCGCACCGGCCGCCGTCAGGGCCAGCGAGAGAGCGATGACCCGAGCGGCGGGGCCGCTGATGATTGCCTTGAGCATGCGAGGTTTCCTTCCTATCGGCCTTTCGGAACAAGGCCTCGCCGCCCTCTACGAGGCCACGGCGCAGGAAGTTTCACCTGAGTGACGGATCCCAATTGCCTCATACCGACAGGCGCCAATTCGCGGTTCACGGCAGCGCGTCGCGCCCTGAAACTTCGGCGAGATTTGATCCGTAGTCATCGCTGACGCCCCCGCTGGGGCGCAGCGTGGAACGCTCGTTTCGCGGTGAGCAGCTGCGACCACAGGTATTAGATCAAATTAAAAAAACTTCTATTTGGAACCCAATGAGACTTTGACTGCTTTTGCTTGCGGCCCGGACGACAAATTTAATCATCATAGGAGATACTCAATGGCAAAGATGAAGCTTGCTCTCTCCGTCTCTGTTCTGATTGGCGGCCTTGCCCTCGCTGGGCCTGCTTCGGCTGCTCCAATGAGCGCGAACGGCCTTCAGGGCGCTCCGTCCAGTATCACGCAGGTCCGCATGACGGACAGCGAGCGCATGATGATGAAGCGCAACATGATGCATAAGAAAATGATGCGCCGGCATATGATGAAGAAGCGGATGATGCACCGCATGTGAGGCAATCACTTCCAGCATCGAGGAGGGCTCCGAAAAGAGACCTTCCTTCATTTGCCAATCTGCTCAATCGATGAGGCCGGCGCACTGTCTCGCACCTACAGGCTCGCGACAGTGATTTGTCCTTGACACCCGGGATGCTTCCGCTGGATCGTGTCATCCTCGGATGGACTTTTCACCGAGCAATCGACTTATCCCTACGCGACCAAGGTAGATGCCATGATCGTAGGCAGGATCAGAATGGCGGACCTAAATACTGGCCGAGCACGAGCGGAGCTGGGCTGTCAGTCGCGAAATTGATCTCACTTCTGGCGACAGAAATGCCAAAGGATGACCCGGCTTTCCGGACCCCAACGGACCTGATCTGCCCACACCTAGCGAGCCGCCGCCGAGCGAACCCATGCCCGGTGATCCACTGATACCGCCGCCCGCCGACCCGGTCCCGGGTGATCCAGCCGGCCCAAACTTGATACCGGACGATCCGATCGTCCCCTGCACGTTGATCTAAGAGCCCTATAGCCAGTGACCAAACCCTGTCAGTCCTTGATCGGATTGGACATCGGGGCAGAGCTGAACAGACAAGCAGTTACGTCTTCGGACTTACCTCGAACAGGCGATGCGGCTCCGCTTGCGGCAGCGCTATAGACAGTTCCCGAAACCCCGATAGGGGCCTTTCATTGATGCCTTCAGGTAAGCGCGACGATATCCGCTCGGCCCAGCGTTGGTCCAAGCCTGAGCGATCACCGGCCTCCCGCCGTGGACGTGAGAATTGGGTTGTGCGCTGGATTGGCGCTAGCAGCTTCCGCCGGTCACGGCCGGCCAAGGTTGCTGCTACCGATGTGCACAATGCCGAGATCATCCAGTTGGGTTGGGCTGAAACCTTCGGTCGGCCGATACGACTCGCTCCGGCTAGCCTTCTTCAATTCGCCGGAGCTCTGGTGCCGCTACTGGCTCTCTGAGATCAGCGGAATGGCGGCGGCCTGCCTGCGCTGGGCCGCCGATCCACACCGCTCGCCTATGCCGCGCCGCGCCCGCCCGGGACGCCGAGGCCGATCGCCTTGGCGAGGGTGGAGCGCTGCTCGGCGTAGCTCGGGGCGACCATCGGATAGTCGGCCGGCAGGCCGTAGCGGTCCCGGTAGCTGCGCGGATCTAGGCCGTGGCTGGTCAGATGGCGCTTCAACGTCTTGTAGGTCTTGCCGTCGATGAAGCTGACGATCCCGTCGTCACGAACCGACTTTCGGATCTGGGACGCGCTCGGCTTGTTGATCGCGGCCTCGGAGGCGGCCCCGGGGGCGGCCGCGACGGATGCGCTAGCGGAAGTCAGTCCGGAGATCGCACTGTGCACACTCCGGATCAGGCTCGGAAGCTCGGCAACCGGGACGGGATTGTTCGAGACGTAAGCGGCCACGATATCACCGGCCAGTTCGATGCCGTTCGGCACGCGATCAAAGGTTTCTTCGGTCATTTCGCTTGATCCTCATTGCGTCTAGGCTCGCGAAATGAGTTCCGCAAGATGCAGATACAACTCATAATTTCCTTATCGTCTGACATTGCCGCTATGCCAGTCAGACATTTCTGTCGTTGAGTGGGAGCTGTTTCTTAGTTAACATAGGACAGCCCAGTTTGGTAGACAACTGGGTCGGCGCGCTTAGGCCGATGCCTCGGTCATGCGCATGCGCGCCTAGATCAGCTGCTCCTCATCCATCCGCATCAACACGTTGACGGCGACTTCCTCGACGATCTGGCGCGTGATCGCCTCGTCCAGCCTGAACTTCGCGCTCGAACACATTGAGGCGGGCAGCGGTAGCCGCCTCGATTTCCTCGTCCGTCACCTGGGATTTGCGGCGTAGGTTTCCGACTCTGGGGATATCTTTGACCATGCCGGAGAGCTATGGCGGTATCCCTGCCCCGTCCACCAACAGATTGAGGTAACCCCAATGCCCGGCTGGATTAGCGCCCCGGCTCGCGAAGGTGCATAGACGCCTCATCCCTCCGCGCAATCCCGTGCATGGGCCACGTTGCGGAGGCCGATATGGCTCGCGAACTTAAAACCGGCAAAGCGCAGCACGTCACGGCCGAAGATTTCAACGAGCGGATGAAGCGCGTGTTTGCCGACAAGCCAGATCCGCGCAAGGCCGAGCCGAGGACCAAAGGCTTCAAGAACAGCAAGCCGCCTACAAACGATTGAGGCCTCGTCTCTATTGATCCTCCCGCTAACTGGGCGAGGAATCTATGACTTCGCCGCAGTCAGTTCCTCCAAGATGAGATCGATCGCATCGACGATCTGCTTGGAAGTCCGGACTGCGGCCGGGTCCGGCATCATCACCATAGCCGCCTGTTGCAGGGTGCGGAACTGCTGGAGTCGAACTGCTGGATCGAGCCCGCGGACAATGGCTGATTGCACGAGGCCCTGGACGAACTCACGCGCGAGATGCTCGTCGAAGTCCGGCAACGTCTGGACCTCCACAGATTGACCGCAGCCGCCTCTAACACCCTGTGAGCTAAAAGAGATCCCCGCTTCGCCATCTCACCAGGATCGATGGAAGAGGTGGCCCTGCCATCACGCGAACAGGGTCTCGGCCAACGCGACGGCGGACCGCCCGTCGTCGGCGGCAGCGTCAGCGCCAACGGTGGTCGCACCGGCAGGATCCCGCAGGAACAGCGGGCCACCGACCATAACGCGAACGCCCGGATTGCATGAAGCCCCGCGCAGCGTCGCTACGAATTCGGCCATCGCCGGCAGAAGCACGTCGCAGGATAGGGAGATGCCGACCAGATCGAACCGTTCAGCATGGATCAGGGTGGCTGGGTCCTGGTCCACTCCGTTCGACAAGACCACCTCCCATCCCGCCTCTCGGAAGAAGCTTGCCACGAGCGCCAAGCTGAAGAGGTGCGTCTCGCCAGGACAGGGCAACAGGAGAACGCGACGCCCGTTCATCGGGATATCTACGCCCTCCAAACGGGCGCACACCGCGCGGGTGAGGCTCTGAAGGCGACCGAGTGCGACTGCTACGTCGAGGAAGTCCGCCTCGTCCTCCTCCCAAAGCTGGCCGAGGCGGCGTGCCGTCGGGGCGAACAGGTCGAGTAGGAGAGTATCCAGGGACAAGCCCTCTTCGAGGAGAGCGTGAACCCACTCGCCATGTGGAATGCCCTTCATGAGCCCCTGCGCGAACGCGGCAACGCGTTCCGGGGTAGGCGATTGCGCCGTCAATGCCTGCGCTTCCCGGCCTTCTAGATGAGCCAGCGCGAGACGCGGCAGGATCTCGCCCTCGATGATCCGGGCGAGACCAGCGTGGATGTAGGCTGTGTTGCGGGCAGCCGCGTTGCGACTGCGCCCGGAATGGTAGCCGACGCTCGTGCCTGCGCCGTCGAGACCCGCCATCTCAGGCATAAGCGCCCCCATTTCATAATGGCACTATAGGTTCCCTCAACGATGGAAGGCAAATCAATGCAGGAAATATAATTCGGTTTCGCGGACGCTGAGCCGAGTTCTGCTTGTTCGGTTGGATCCCTTTGAGAAGCCACGGGGCCATCTTGGCAGAGGACGACTCGTCGCCGAACGGGCACCATCCATCAGCTCGAACAGCAACACGGCGTGGCTCAACGCCAAAGCGTGACGCCGGCGGCTACCACAACCCAGGAGACGTCTTTACAACCCGCCTTGCTGTGATTTCCGTCTAATAGTGAACCATATGGTCGGCAGGGATGACGCTCGGTTCGCGAGCACTGTAGCCGAGAACGCCGTCACGACCTGCGAGTGGTTCCGTGACGGCAGACGGTTTGCCGTCGCCGACCGGCAGCAGATCATCGCCGATATGGAAAGAGAACTCCTGGCGGCCATGCCTGCCAGTTCCAGTGCGAACCTCGCGCAGGCCTGCAACCGCATCCTATCCAGCATACCAGATCGAGGACTTCCGGTACCGCGTGTCGCAGGCATCGACACGGATGAGGGGTTCATCCGAATGCGGCCGTCGTAGATCTCAGGGCTGCTTGGCCGAGCGGCCATAGAATGACAGCTCGCCCGGCCTTGCGCACACCCCGACCGCAACCGCGGTATGGGGTTGATGATCCGCTCACCCGAGCTTAACCAGCCACATCAAGCTTGACTAAGGACCTGCGGACGGACGGACCTACGTCCTTACGTAAGCACGTAATGAGGCAATGATGCACGTCATCGTGGTTGCAAGCCAAAAGGGCGGGGCCGGCAAGACGTCGCTGCTGCGCAACCTCGCAGTAGCTACCCACCAAACGCACGGGTCGACGGTCATCCTCGACACCGATCCGCAAGGCTCTCTCACGAGCTGGTGGAACCGGCGCGAGGACGCCCAGCCACCGCTGGTGAAGCTTGAGCTCTCTGACTTCGCTGCTGGCGTCGAGCGCCTGAAGGCCGCCGGCATCGAGTACCTATTCGTCGACACGCCGCCGTCCGTTCGACCCGAGTTGCGGACGCTGCTAGCCCACGCCAGTCTCGCTATCGTGCCGGTGCGCCCCTCCCCCGACGACCTCGATGCGGTCGGCGATACCCTCGCCCTGATCGAGGAAGCCGGATGCCCGTTCGTGTTCGTCCTAACCCAGGCCAAGCCCCGGACACGCCTGCAGATGCAGGCAGTGATGGCGCTGGCCAAGCATGGGAAGCTCGCCCCGACCGTGGTCCACGACCGTCAGGATTTCCCGACCGCTGCCATCTCCGGCAAGGCCGTCACCGAGATCGAGCCAGAGACGGCCGCCGCGAGAGAAATTAAGGAGGTGCTTGACTACGTGCTTACGCAGCTACGTAAGGAAGCCAGCAAGGCAGAGCGGCAGGCATGAGCGCGAAGCAGACACCAGACCTCGGCGATCTGATCCAAACTAAGGGAGCGCCTCGGCCGTCGGATATCCCGCAGCGGGGAGGCGGGGCGTCGACGCCAGCTCTGGCTGATACGCCAACTCCAACACCTGCCGTTGACCAGTCAGCCCCGGCGCCGGCTGCGGCATCAGCATCGGCAGAGAACCAGCCATCTGCGCAGCCTTCGACGGCGAAGCGCACGGCTAACGCGGCCGAGCCTCGGACCAAGTCGCTGACACTCCGCCTGTCGGAAAGCCAGTACCAGCGTCTGCGTCGGTTCGCATTCGACCGCGGAGCCAGCCATCAGGACGTGATCGAGGCGGCTCTAATGGAGCACCTGGATAAGGAAGGAGCTTGAGAGGCGGAGGGGAGAGCGGCTGAGGCCTTGGAGAACAGTCCGCTTGGAGCGGCTTTCCGCCGGTCCGCAATTAGGGGCGAATGCATCGAGCGGTCGTCGCCTCCGGGCCCACTTTGGGGCGGAAGCACACATTTCAGACGCCCGCTTGGATAGCCACAGGCGCTGATGGTGGACAGACCCGTGTCTCTCAGGCGGGTCTCATTTTGCGCAGGGGGTCCGGCTTCTGATCGTCAGGCAGAACCTCGTGCAGGTGGTGATGCACGAGGTCCACGCTAAATGGCTTTGCGATGAAGTGCGCTCCGTCCGGCAGATCGTTCGGCCCGGGCCTGGTCTGCCCCGACGCAACGACGATCGAGATGTGCGGATAGGCGTTCGCGACCTTGCGAGCGAGCGCAAAGCCATCGTGTAAGCCCGGCATCTGCACGTCGGTGAACAGCAGCGTCACGCACGCGTGGTGTTCTTCGAGCACGAGCAAGGCCCTGTCGCCGGACTCGGCCTCGAAGGTCGTGAACCCCGCCTCCTCCAGGATGTCGACCGCAGCCATGCGGACCATGCCGTCGTCATCGACGACGAGAGCGCAGGGCGAGGTCGTCGAGGAGGTCTGGGTCATCCCTCCTCAATGCCGCGCCCCATGGCAAAGGTCCTTGTGAGCCGACGCGATATTCGGCCGCCCGTATGCAGGCGATGTCAACGCACGTGGGTGCCTGCGTGCGTACGTGTTGACGTAAGCACGTAGCTGCGGACTGAAGCACCCACGCATTGCTTCAGCCGTGGCATTGGTATAACTTGCGATAACGGCCATTCTGCACCCGACCCTACCCAGCCGCCGAGAGCACTGTCGGCGCTTCCCAAAAGCAGCCGTCAGTCGGTCGTCCGGCAACCTTCGGCTCGGGGCAGGTTGCAGACGCTTTTAGGTCTGTGGCTCTTCGCGCTCCGGTATCGGAACATCGCCGATATATAAGCCTGCGAATGTCAGCGTAGCCGAGTAGACGGTGATGTCGTCCTCGTCTCGGACGAGGACTGAGAAGGCTTGCCGATCGCCGTCCTTTGGGATTTCGTCACGGGCGATCGAGGGCAGTGCGCGCATTGCCTCGAAGCGAATGCCCTCGCGGCCATTGCATTCCGATCCTATCGCATCGCGGGAGAGCAATAGCCCATTGTGGATGTCGAAGAAGTAGCGCGGCATGCCGCTCTCCGCAGTTCGGGGCGGGAGCACACGCATCTTCCGGCCACTGGCGCCCTGTGCATCGTGCCAGCGATGCGCGTCTTGTGGCACCCTTGGTCAAAGCCGACAATCACATGGGTTCAGTTCGCTATGGGTCGCGAGCGGTCCCCGCGGCGATGTCCGCTTGGATGCATCCGTCATCCGGAAGCGGATGGGCAGAAAACCACCCATCCCGGACATTCGTCCTATCGTACCGCATGTCCGGAAATCGATCGTTTTCCCGACGCCAACGAAGAGAGCTCGCCGAGCTACCCGAAACGGCCTCGCTTTTGTCGGATAAACGTGTCGGCTTTTCTATTGCCGGAGAAACGTACTTTTGGCACTGTCCCGACATGCTCGTCGGATATGCACGCGTCTCCACCCAAGACCAGAACCTCGACCTCCAGCGCGACGCCCTGACCCGCGCCGGTTGCGAGCGCCTGTTCGAGGAGAAGAAGTCCGGAAAGGCCGGCACCAAACGACCCGCCTTCGAGGCAGCGCTGGCCTTCCTGCGTCCAGAGGACGTGCTCATCGTCTGGAAGCTCGATCGCCTCGGCCGCTCCCTCGTCGAGATGATGCGCACCATCGATGGCCTGCGGGTGAAGGAGGTCCACTTCCGCTCCCTCACCGAGCAGTTCGACAGCGCCACCGCACACGGCCGCTTCGCCCTGCAGATGCACGGTGCCATGGCCGAGTACTTCCTCGACCTAAATCGCGAACGCACTATAGAAGGCCTGAAGGCCGCGCTCGCTCGGGGTCGCAAGGGCGGCCGGCCAAAGAAGCTCAGCGAGGCCGATCTGGAGGCGGCCCGGGCCATGCTCGCGGCCGGCACGATCAGCGTGGCCGAGATCGCCAAACGTATGGGCGTCAACCGCGACACCTTCTACAGCTACTTCCCCCGCGCTCGAGCCAACAGCATCGCGGTCAAGCCGTGAACCCGCGCATGACACGTGTGACTCCGGCGTTCTGCCGGTCCCGGCCCAATAGACGTAACGACAGATCGCTTATCTCGATACGTACCTTCGCTGGCCTCGCGGGGCTGCCGCTCACCGTCCGGCCCCACAACGTCGAAGCCTCATGACGATCAGCCGCCCTCAGCTCGCTGACGCCCTGCTCACGGCCTCGCATATCGCCGAGCGGAACCTGATCGCGGCATTTATCGCCGGTGCGGCGACTGAGCCTGCGCCCAATCCATTCCCGAACACCAGCGTCGGCGCCGTGCGACAGATCTGGCGGCAGCGCGCCGCGGAGTTCCAGTCGTTCGACGTTCAAGTGGCGGGGCTCAACTGCCTGCTCACGGCCTTGTCGGACATGAGTGTGAGCGAGGCATTGGTGCAGGAGATCCTACGCGCTGGGCCTCACACGGCGAACGTGTTCCACCAGGGCGCCCACTGCCAGATCGTAGGCGCCGTTCTCTATGGCAAGCCCGGGCATGCTCTACCGGATGCACCCGCCATGCCGCTCGCGCACCGTGGTCCTAGGCGACGGGTCCGGACCGCCGTGGGGCAGCTCGACTTGTTCATGTGAGTGGTACAGCCGTGGCTGGGATGTGCGGATTTCAGCCGTGGGTATGCACAGGTGCTTCCTAGGCGCGGCGAGCGCCGCGGAGCTGGCGCTTGTAGCAATCCGAAACGGTCGTCAGTGGCATCCTCAAACAGTAGCCCGCCTGCTCGAGCGAGCCGTCGCCAGCTGGATTTGAAAGCCTCTCATGTGGTTCAAGCTGACTTATAGCCTTCATGGGATGCACGTAAATCGGCAAGACCGACTACCGATTTCCATTCAAGTAGATGCCGATCGATTGCTGACGTTTTGGATGCGGGAGATAATGCACGAGGGGAAGTTAAACAGGACGCTTTGTTGCGACGCGATCATTGAAAAGGAGCCGCCGGCAAAGGTAGCCAGCACTCTTAGAAACCTGCTGAACAACGTACTGACGCTCGATAGCCCTCCCCAAAAAGGCCTGCCGTACCAAACCTTCGATACCGTAATCGTCGATGAAGCCGGAAAGGTAGCCCCCAACTGGAGCCTTCCTCTATCATTGATGCCGCGCGCTGTTCGGAATTACCAGCCTGCTCTACAACAGACTCTGGCCGACCTAATTAGGAATTATGTAAAGAACTGGCGTTGGAGATACAATTCTTGGGGTCCGCATAGCCCCTTTGCTCACGTCTCTTTCGATTGGTCCGACGATAAAGAGATCTGGCATCCGATGCCTTTCGATTACGGCATCGGATCGGCGATATCGCTCACTGGTCTCAACACAGACCTAGATATTATGAACGAGGTCGCTCAATTCATTGCGGGCAGAGTCTATGAGCCGTTCCCGCATGAACTTCGACGGGAAGCAGCTGACCTTGTTCAAGGAAGGCCGAGGAGCGCGCTCCTGGTCGCAGTTACCGCGCTAGAGACAGGCATCAAGCATTACATCGCGCAGCTCGCGCCCGACACTCGATCATTGCTAGAGAAGATGCCGTCACCGCCTGCCGTAACACTCATTCAGGAGATTATACCTGCGCTCCATAAGGCTCGTTTGATAGAAACCGATCTTTTTCCTTTAGATGGAGATGCAGAAAAATATCTAAAGAAGTGGATATCACAACGCAATCAGGTAGCTCATGGCGTGAAGAAGACTGTTAAATCCGAAGAACTCACCGACTTTATCGTCTTTGTTACCAATATCCTATATGCCTTTGATCATCTCACTGGACATGCTTGGGCGCTTGAGAGAGTTCAGTCCGATCCGCGAGTCCCGCCACGGTAATCTATGGAAGCGGTGAGGCGCGGAATTATGGACGAAGAAAGCGTTTTCGCATCAACGTGCCGGCTGCGCTCCACAAATCAAGATTTGTGGACGGAGGGACCGTGATCGCGTTGCCTCGGTCGTGAAGGCTGAAAAGGAGATCGGCCCGGCAACGGCAGGTATCCGATGGCCCAGCTAATCGGTCGCGTTAAGACTTGGCGACGTCCCAAGGGTTGATGACCTCAAGGCCACAGCCCTCAAAACCACCCACGTCGCGCGTGGCGATGCGGAAGCCAGCCGCCGCCGTGACGGCGGCGATCAGCGCATCGAAACCCTCGATCCGAACGCCTGCCGTGCGTCGCGCCATCGCGATCCGCGCATAATGCTCGGCTGCACTGCCGTCGAACGGCAGGACGCGACCTGCAAATTCTTCGGAGAAGATCGCCTGAGTCACCGCCTCGAACCCGTCACGGCGTCGCCCGGCCGGAAGAGCCGCTACGCCGTAGAGGATTTCCGCCCGGTTGATGCTCGTGGTGTAGAGCCATGAACGGGGCTGCTCGGCAACCCATGCAGTCACGGCTGGGTCGGGCGCCGGCCGCATCAGCTCCGAAATCACGTTGGTGTCGAGGACGATCATTGCCCGAAGCTGGGCGGCTCACCGATCGAGATGGTCGGATGATCTTCAAGCTCGATGCCACCAAGAGGCGCGACCCGCCTGCGGATCGCTTCCGCCAAATTCACCGACTCGGCCGCCTCAATGCCGAGCGTCTCCGAAAGGATCGAACGCACCTCCGCTTCCATTGATCGCCCGTTCTTGGCAGCGCGCACACGAAGCCGCTCCTTCACTCGACCGTCGAGATTACGGATCGTGATCGTCGCGCTGGGTGCGTGGAAAACGGCCATACTGTGATTGTAGGCGTTGCTAGCACGGCTGGCAATGAAATCGTTTTTGCCTCTCTGCGTTCAGCCTTATCATCGCTCGATGTGAGGCCCTCGCTCACGCTCGAGTAGCGGATCAGGGCGACCGAGGCGGCGGGCAAGCCCGTCGACCAAAGCGCGCGTCGCCCGGGCCGGGGCCTGCGTCAGACCACGCCCGTAGGCATCCACCAGCCGCCACGTCGGCACTATGAGCTGCTCGACCCCGGACCACGCCATCGCGTCACGTAAAAGCCTCGCTGCACGCATCACGCGCGGCACGTCGACCCCTCGTCCGACGGGCTCACGCGTTCCGAGCGATCCATCCCGCACGAACGCGACCCGGTCGGCGGCGTGATCGACCACGTTGACCTTCTCACTGTAGGTCCGCGCCTCTCGGAACAGGCGTTCCAGCACCATCGCGTCGGACGCCGGCATCCGCGCATCTTCTTGCCGTTGCCGGCACAAGGCGTCGAGCCGGTCGCGCTCGACTACTACCCTGGCCTCGTGCCGGTGCCGGGTCAGGCCAACATAGGTCTCCCGCGCGTCCGTGGCCGCCCCGACATACATCACCGCCGCGGACGAAGTCCGGCCCTGCGCAGCGTGGGCGGTGCCGGCATAGGCATGCACGATCCTGGGCTGCGGCCGCTTCCGGCCGAACCGCGGCTGTTGCGCCAGATCCGACCACGCCGCCTCCAACGCGCGACCATCCTCCAGCGCCAGGCGTAGGCGTGCTCCTCCCTCCGGCTCGACGATGATCGCCTCGACCCGGGCGCGATTGCCATTGCGCAACCCGAGATGCGGCAGGCTCTCGCCGAAGCGTAAGGCGTCGCCGACAGCGAGCGCGAGCGGCACCGGCCTGTCGTCACGGTCGCGCGCCGGCAGGGTGACCACATCGGGACCGAGGCGTCCCTCTGCCCGCAACACGGCCCGCGCCCGTGCATTCAGGGCTGCGGCGTCGGCGTTACGCCGGGTCACGATCAGCACGTCCTCGCCGTGCGCCGCGCGCTGCTCGCTCCAGACTGCGAGCACGCGCCCCTGCGCCGCCTCGGCGCCGGTGACCAGCTCGACCCGCTTGTGGGCCGCGTAGGCGCGCAGGGCCGCCTCAACCTCGCCGCGCGCCATCAGCACCGAGGCGGCGCGTTGCCACTCCACCGTCTGCCGGCGAACTTGTTCGAGCACAGCCGAGCGCCCAACCACGTCGGCGACTGCTCGCAGAGCGCTCGCGCCCCCGACCGAGGCGAGCTGCCGCCGATCGCCGATCAGAACCACCTTCGCCCCGGCCGACCGGGCCGCGCTCAGCACGGCTTCCAGGTCGCGGGTCGCGACCATCCCCGCCTCGTCGACCAGCATCAGGGTACCTGCGTCGAGCACCGCCGGGTGATCGGGGCGGTGGACGGCATCCGGACCTGCTGTCAGCGCCCGGTCGTGGCGCCAGCGCGCGATCGCCTGCGCCGGGATCCCGGTCGAGCGCCCGAGCTCGTCGGCCGCCACCCACGACGGCGCGAGGCCGATCACCCGGAGACCGGAGCTGCGGGCGGCGGCCACCAGGGCGGCCGCCGTCGTGGTCTTGCCGGTCCCCGCCCCAGCCTGTAGCAGCGACACCCCATCCCGACCGGCGGCGTGACGCACGGCCTCGCCCTGCTCGGGGCTGAGGTGACTGGCTTGCGCCAGCGCGTCCTCGACCGCCTCGGACGTGATCCAGGTCCGCTCCAAGGGGCGATCGGCCGCGCGCAGCATCGCAGCTTCGCAGGCGGCGATGCCTGGACTGGTCCAGCACGCGCTGGCACCCGGCACCATCACCGCGTCGGCCAACGGCAGCAGCGTGCCGTCCCGCTCGAGCTGGGCGAGCTCCGCCTCCACGGCGTCGACCCCTATACCGGCGAGGCCCGCGACCTCCAGGGCGCGCTGGAGCAGATCCTTGCGCGCCAGGACGCTCTCGTGCCGGAACAAGGCCGAGGCGGCGCGCGCCACCGCGCCGTCGCCGGGGATCTCGGGCGGGTCGAACGAGGTCTCCCGCTCCCGATCGCGCTCGGCGGCCATCACGAGGGCAGGGTCGTGTTCGGGGTGACGCGCGGCCAGCCACGGATCGATCGCGCAGGCGGCGAGTTCCGCCCGCCAGCGTGCCTCCAGCTCCGGCCCGGTCGGCAGTTCCTCCTTTCCCCGGCGAGTGGCGAGTGCGGCGATCTCGCGCTGGGCGCTGCTGGCTCCTGCCCCTGCATAGGCGAGGATCTGCTCGGACCGCTTGGAGAAGGCCGCGAGCAGCGGCTCCGGCAGGCCGACGATTTCCCACTGGCCGCGCCCGGCCTCGCGATACTGCAGCCCGAACCGCTCGCGCAGCCCCTCGGCCAGCGCCGCCCTGTACGCTGCCCCAACCGCGAGCTGAGCGGCGTACAATCGCTCGGGCTCGATAGTCAGATGCGTCCGCGACTTGTACCGATCTGCGCCTGCATTTGCGGGAGCACTAGCGACGTTGATAAATACACAATGCGTGTGAATATTTGGATCGCCTTCACGCGTGGTGTAATGATCGAACCGGCCGACGATTAGGTCGTGCGGTCGATGCTGCTCCGTGCCGCCCGCGCCGGTCCGGACGGCGATGAGCCCCTCCGCGGTGACAAAACTCAGCGCGCGCTCGACTGCGGTGCGGTGGGCCGCCTCGATCGCCGCGCGCTGCTCGGATGTACCGGCCATCCAGAGGACGGACACGGACTTCCCGGGCGTCATGGTGCAGTCAACGCCGGCCCAATGACCCGGGCCCGCACCGCGGACCAGCGGCCTGCCGGTGGCCGGAGCGAGCCCTGCACAGAGATCCCGGAACGAGGCCACGTCGATCGCGGCGCCGTGGCGCACGACGGTCTCGCCGCTGCTCCACCACACACCGCCGCCATCCGAGAGGTAGTACTCGTCGCGCCGATCCGGGCGTGCTTCGCGCTGGCTGTCGTTGGTGTAGTACGCCGCCGCCGGTGCGCCGGCACCGAGACGGTGCAGCGAGGCGGTCATCGCGCCGGATCGGCGGCGGCGCCCGCTCGGAGGCGGCAGACCTTGGACAGGTCGATACCGCCCGATGGCGCACCGAGGTCACCGACGGCCTGGGCCATGTCGAGGATGGCGCCGTCGATCTGCTCCATCCGCTCGATCAGGACCCGATGGCGGATCGCCACCTCCAGGGCCTGAGCGACGCAATCGGCCGCGAGGCTTTCGGGGGACCAGCCGCGCTCGGTCGCGGCAACCTTCAATCGGTCGGCGAGCGCCGCCTCCAGGGTCACGGTGAGCTTGACCTCCTGGGCCATCGGCGTACCTGC
>NZ_CP090352.1 GCF_021398735.1 Methylobacterium oryzae | reverse complement strand
ACGCCGAGGCGGCGAGCGGCGTCGTCCGCGCCGTCTCCGGCGACGTGCCGGCCGTAGATCTTGATCTGGAACAGGTCGGACAGGGCGTTGGCGCCCTCGCCGTAGTGCTCGCGCAGCTGCCAGACCGATTGCAGCGCCAGGACCGCGACCAGGCCCTTCTCGCGCCCGACCGACAGGCTCTTCACGAGCCCTTCGATGCGGCCGAGCTTGTAGAACTCGTCGAGCACCAGGGTCACGCGCGGCTTGCCGGCCTCGAAGGCCGGGCTCGTCACCCGGGCGCAGATCCGCTTCAGGATGCCGCCGCACACCGCGGTGGAGAGCTGCTCGAAATCCGGGTTGGTCTGGACGATCAGCACGCCCGGGCCGGTCCAGTCGGGTGCGAGGAAGCGCTTGAGCGAGACGCGCCGCTCGCGGGGATGGCGCGACCAGGCCAGCGCCAGGGGGCGCAGGGTGGTGAGCGCGCCCGAGAGCAGGGTGGCCATCACCCCCTCCACCGTCCGGGAGACCTCCTCGACCCCTTCCGGCCCGAGCAGCGGGCTGGCGCTGAGATCCTGGCCGGCGATGCGCGCCTGGATGTCCTGCGGCGCGGCGAGCAGGTACTCCAGGAGCGTGCGCGCGTCCCAGGCCGTGCCGTTGTCCTCCTGCACGCTGACGATCACGTCGGTGAGCACGAGACGGGCCGTGTCGGACCAGAACGGCTGGGCGGACGCCGGGATCACGTCCCGGGCGAACTCGGCCGCGGCGGCGGGTCCGTCGATGTCGGCGGCGAGGTCCCAGGCCCAGCCGTGCCGATGGGTGGGCGAGATCAGGATCACGTCCCGGGGCTGGAAGGCGCCGGCGACGTCGCCCTTGGCGCAGTGCAGCACCAAGCGATCACCGCGGTCGATGGCCGAGCGGCACAGCGCCCGGCACAGGTTCGACTTACCCGAGCCCGGCGCGCCGAGGATCATAATGTTGCGCGCCTCCAGCGGGCGCGGGATCGCGAGGTGGGGCGCCAGCCACAGCCCGGGCTCGTCCGTGCGTCCGGCCTCGTCCCGGAAGGCCAGCTGCAGCCGTGTCCGGGCGAGGGCACCCCGGTGGATCCGGGGATCGGCCGGGTCGATCTGGGTGAACGGCTCGGTCGGCGCGGTCTGCGTCCAGATCCGGTAGGCCGCGAACACCCCGATCGCCAAGCCGATCGCCACGGCACAGCCGAGGCGCAGGCCGATCGGCAGGTCGAGCTCGCGCCACAGGGCCAGCCGCCAGAGCTCGGCCGGCGCCAGGATAGGGTGTTCCCGGGTGAACGGATCGTGGATCGGCGCCGCGCCGAGCAGGGTGAGGAAGCCGGCGGTGGCGCCGCCGATCGCGAACACCACCCCGGCCAGAGTGGCATCTCCCGGGTGCCGGCGCGGGGTCAGGCCGACGAACAGGTCGCGGAAGGGGTTGTCGAACATGGGACGATCTCCGGTCGGGCTGGTCGCGGGGTCAGGGCAGCGGGGCGAGGTGGAACGACAGGGCGGCCAGCCCGACGAGCACGGCCGCGAGCAGGCCGGCCTCGACCATCGTCCGGTCGGACAGCGCGGCGCGGTGGCAGCGCTTCTCAGCCCAGTCGGCGCTGGCGATCAGCTCGGGCCGGACGGCCCCGGTCTGCGCTCGCGGGCGGGGGGCGGCCGTCCGCGTCGGCGGGGCGGGCGTGGCCGGCGCGATCTCGCCGCGGAGGGCCTGGACCAGCGCGCGGTAGAAGGCGCGCTGGCCACCCAGGCCGAGCTTGCGCAGCTGGGCCGGGTCCGGTGGCTGGTTGTGCGCGATGCACGCGGTGACCAGGGCCCGGACGCGGCTCTGGAGCTCGGCGAGCTCCTCGGCGCGGTTGCGGGCGAAGTCGATCACGGGACGGGCCCGTCCCGGCTCGGGGCGATCGGACGGTGACATCAGCGATCTCCGGCGGGCAGGGCGACGACCTTGGCGAGTTCGCCCGACATGGTCTGGAAGAAGCGGGTGATGTGGCCGCGCACGAGCTTGAAGTCGCCCACGGCCATGTCGAAGCGGGCCGCGCCCTCGGCGGCGTCGAGCGCCATCACCTTGATGAAGCGCATCCCCGCCTCCTCGACCGGCTGCCAGAACTCGGTGAGCATCGCCGGCATGACGAGGTGGGGTGCGTCCCCGACCAGGGGCTGCAGCTCCGCCTCGTACAGCCGCCGGGCCGGGCTCGTCGGCTTGAGGGCGGCCAGCGCGCCGCGGTCGAAGCGGTTCTCGACCAGGACGAGGCGGGCGGAGGGAACGGCCTTGCGCAGGGACCGCCAGGTCATGGCCGCCGCCTCGATCGCCTCGGGATCGGCCTGGACCGGCACGAAGGCCACCATCGGCACACGCCAGTCGCGCAGGTCCTGATCCAGCTCGACCTCGCGGCAGTAGTCGCAGACGATCTCGACGTCCTTGGCGCCGGCATCGAGCTCCACCGAAGCGCCGCTGGTCCGGATCTCCGCGCAGGCGGTGTAGAACGGCGTGAAGGCGGTGCGCAGCAGCGCCGGCTCGGTGAGCAGGCGCTCAGGGTCGGGGCGCAGGCTGGCCACGGCGGTGCCCAGCATCTGCTGCAGGCGCGGCTTGTCGTCGGACTGGAAGGCGACGAAGGCGTGACCGGCCAGGGTGAAGTAATCGGCGAGCGCGGTGGCGAGCATGGTCTTGCCGACCGCCGACTCCTGGCTGAGGTTCATGAACACCCCCGGCGCGGTGACCGGGAAGGCAGGGGTCTTCGGGGTCCTGGCCATGACGCGACTCCTGGAATGGTTAGTGGGCGCGCGGCTGGGATCGCGGCCGCGGGCGAGAGGCGGTGTGCCGGCCTGGGCCGGCACACCGTGGTCGGGTCGGGGGAGGGGCCGGCGGCGACGTCGGCCCCGAGGGCCTCAGGCCCGGCGGTGGGCGGCGTAGGCCTGCGCCAGGGCGAGCATGCCCTCGACCCGCGGCAGCAGGGCCGCGAGCGCCTCGGCGTCGAGGGCCTGGAGGCCCTTCTCCAGCCGGAAGGCCTCGCCCTCGCCGGGCAGGCCGAGCGCGTCGCTCACCACCGCGTCGGCGATGTCGAAGCTCGGCCGGGCGCCGCGCCCGAGGAGGTCGATGACGACCTCCCGGACGAGCCGGCTGCGCTCGGTCACCGCGGCCTGGACCGCGACGTGGGTGGAGGTGGGGTGGGGGTTGGGGCCGTGCGCCATGGGGATCTCCCTGCTATGGCGATGGGCCGACCCGCGTGTCCCAGGACCACATTGCACCTGGGGGCGGGTCGGTGTCGAAGGTGTCCCTCGACCCGGTCACCTTCGCCCCGTTCCGATCGCGCACAGTCGAGCATCCGATCGTGCGGGGCGGCCTGAGCCGGGTCATGCCGTGCGCGATCAGCGCTCCAGGCCCCGGCTGCGTGGCATGGCGCGGTCGGCCGGCGGCACGCTGCCGGCCGCCGTGAGATCGAGCGTGGACGTCTTCCGGTTCAGCCGCGACAGGCGTGCGCCGAGGAAGACCATCCGCGCCTCGGGCGTGACCGTCGCGTCGGCGGCATCCGGGTCCTGCTCCGCGCGAGCCTGGGCGTCGAGCAGTCCGGTATCGAGCACGATCCGGGTCCGGCCCCGGGCGCGGCTGAGCGCGACGTAGCTGTCGTGCCGGTCGAAACTGGCGTCGAGGACGACAGTGGCGCTCTCGGCGGTCAGGCCCTGCGACGCGTAGGCGGTCACCGCGAGATCGTGCGCCAGCCGCACGCGGCCCTCGGCATCGCGCAGGTCCCGGGTCGAGAACCGCACCCGATCCGGACCGATCCGCGCGGTCAGGGCGAGATGGCCGTCGGGTTCGGCCGCCACCGCCTCGATCAGGGCGGTGGTGCCGTTGATCACGCCGGGGCCGATGGCGTCGTTGCGTAGGCCGAAGCGGATCTGGTCACCGACGGCGAGCCCGAGGCGGTAGCCCCGGCCCGAGGCGTCGGCGGCCATGACCGTGTGCTCGGGCCCGCTCAGCCGGCCTTGCGCGCGCCAGCGCGCGCGGATCTCGGCGTTGAGTGCCCGCACCACCGCGTTGGACTTGGCGATCAGCAGATGCGTTGCCTCCGGCGCGCGCGCCTGCGCCTCCATCCAGCCGGTGACCGCCGCCTGGACGGTCGCCCGCGCGCCGGTCTGCTCGTCGATGAGGCCGCGCTGCGCGAACATCTGCAGGGCCTCCGGAACCCGACCCTCGGCCAGGGCGGTCACCGCCGCCCGGTCGTCGTCGGCGCGCTGGCGCACGATGGTCGCGACCCGGGCCGGGGTGGTGACCTCGGCGAGCAGGCGCAGGGCCGGCCCGGCAGCGATCGCCTGGAGCTGGGCGCGGTCGCCGACCAGCACGACCTTGGCGCCGCGCTCCCGGGCGAGGCTGAGCAGGGCGTGCATGGCGCGCGAGCCGATCTGGCCGGCCTCGTCGACGAGTAGCACGGTGTTGCGGTCGAGCACGGCCCGACCGGTGCGTGCGCGGGCGAGCAAGCTGTCGACGGCCCGGGCCTCGACCCCGAGCTCGTCGCGCAGCATCTGCGCGGTGCGCCAAGCGGTGGCGGTGGCCAGGACGGTCTTGCCCTGGGCCCGGTACTGGGCGGTGACGACGCGCAAGGTCGTGGTCTTGCCCGACCCGGCAGCGCCCTCGATCAGGGCGAGCGCGGTCGGACCCGTGGCGAGGCGGGCAGCGGCGCGCTGCTCGTCCGAGAGACCCGCCTCCGCACAGGCCCGGTCGAGCTTGGCCGCCGGTACGGCGCGCCAGCGCCGCGCGGCCAGGGTGCGGCCGTGCTCGACCAGGGCCCGCTCGATCGCGACGAGCTCGGGGGTGGAGAACAGGGCGTGGCCGTAGCGGTCGCGTCCGAGGACGCTGAGCTGCCCGCCGGTCTCCAGCCGGGCGATCTCCGCCTCGATCCGCTCGGCGCCCGCCCCTGTCCCGACCAGCGCCGCCGCCACCGCGGCCACGAGGTGGCGGCGCTCGAACACCGACTGGTTCTGGGTGAGTGCGTCCGGCAGGGCGTCGATGCGGTCGCGGATCAGGCGCTCCTGCTCCTCAGGCGTCGGCACCTGCGCCCAGCGTAGACTTGGCACGAGATCCGGCTCCAGTCCCTGTTCCGCGGCTCGTTCGCGCCAGTGCTGGAAGCGGTCACCGATCGGATCGAGCTTGTCGCTGCGGGTCGCCCGGGTGACAGCCGCGGCCAGGGCGGGCGCGGCCGCGCTTGCGAGTGCGTACTCGGCCAAGCGATCCTCGACCTGACGGCGGCGGGCGGAGAAGTAGGTCTTGACCGGCTCGGGGACGGCCGGGCCGTCGCGGCCGGCGAGTTCGAAGATGCCGTTGCGGCCGGTGGGCATGACGCCGTAGCCGAGGCGATGCAGGCCGGCGGCGAGGCTGGCGTGATAGACGGCGCCGCAGGCCATCTTGAGCGCGTAGATGGCGCGCCCGTCGAGGGCGCCGTGTACGGTGCGGGGCCGGGCGGTCGCATCGGTGAGCCGGGCCTCGCCGAGATTGGCGATGCACAGATGGGTGTGCAGGTCCATGTCGGCGAAGTTGCGCCCGTCCGCGTGTGGAGCGGGGCGGGCTTCGGCATGCTGGAAGGCGGCGATGCTGAGCTTAGCCGGCAGCACGATCCGGCCGCCGCGCCCGCGCCGGATGAAGCCGCCCTCGCGGTTGAGCAGGTCGGTCACCGCCTCGGCGGCCTGGCGCTGTACGGCCTCGATCGCGCGGCGATGCTCGGCATCGGCCAGGGCGTAGACGACGCTGACGCTCTTTGGTGCGGAGAGGGTGACGTCGAAATTGCCGATCCGGCGCTCTGCCGGCCGCCGCACCAGCACGCGGCCGTCCGGGCCGAGCCCGGCGTGCAGCCGCTCGAACGGCTCGGGCTCGACCTCCGTTCCGGAGGTGATGCCAAAGCTCTCGGGTTGGGAGAGCCAGACGCCCTTGGGCTCGATGCCGCCGAGATAATATGCGCTGCAGCGCAGGTAGTACCCCGGATCGATGCCCTTGCCGACGGTCGCGACCATCCCCGCCTCCTGTTCGGGGCGAGGATCGGGCAGCCGGGCGAGCGCACACCCGGAGGTCCGAGTGTGCGGCGAGATCGGTCGAGTCTGGAGAGTCAGCCCGGAAAGGACCCTGGCGGATCCATCCTAAGAGGCGCTTCCTGCGCTCGTTGTGGCGCGCCGACGGTCAGAGGTACGATCGCCCATACGGTTTGAAGGAGCGAGATGACGGCGCAGGGCCGTTCCGATGTTGATCCGGCGAGGGCACATACGGATTGAACAGGTAGGCCGGTCCCTATTCGCATAAGGGCACGCTACAGGGCGACGTAGCTTAGCCGGACTGCCTAAACCCGCCCTACTGCCTGTCCGGTCAACAGGGTGCAGACCACCACATTCGCGGGCGGAAGCGGCGGTCCACATCGCCTACCAAAAGCAAATGCCTTCGATTGCATCTGCTCTATTGAGCATCGATTTTGTACAATTGACCAGTTGTCTGCGAGTCTAATGCAGCAACTATAACATCTACTACAGTTTTTATGGGTATAATTCCAGGAAAACTAGTTGGGCATACGGCGTTAACACGAATACCATATCGGCTGTATTCAGAAGCCATATGTATAGTAGCCATATTCTCCGCTGATTTGCTTGCTGCATACATTCCTTGACCGGTATCAGGGAAAAGTTTAAGTCCAGATATACTTGAAACGTTGACAATCGAAACCGATCTATCTTCTGTTTTCATATGTTTCCATTTCGAGTGGAATAAAACTGAACATATAACAGCAGGAGCAATCACATGCAGACGAAATTGATTGATAGCTGCATCCGCGATAAAGTGGGCATCAATCATGTTTCCAAGAAATTGACTATCCCCAGCGCAATTTATCACATGATCAACACGAGGAACTAGCGCAGAAATTGCCGTGACCGTAGAGATAATCTGAGACATGTCAGATAAATCGCAAGACACTTCTCGGAGTGCCCTTTCAAATTTTGAGTTATTCTCCGCATCAAATACCTCGACAGCTAATCGCGGCAACAACGACGGCGACTGCCGCGTCAGCGCGATAATATCAAAACTCGAACTTAAAGCGTCGATCAAGGCACTGCCGAGTTGTCCGGTCGCGCCAGTCAACAATACGGATTTACGACCAGTATACGGGTTCATGATTGGGCCATTGCTTTCTAGAAGACTCCATTGATCGATGGAGCCATAGTGTGATTGAATTTCTACGTCGAGAAGTCGTCATAAAAGTATGCCATGAGTGCGGAGTGCACTCGAACAACAGGAGAGAGTTATTTTTTGGAGGCACTAGCACTGCAGGGTGCAGCGATCCAAAAGCTGGAGTCGTATATATACCTGTAACCCCGCCATGTTCTTCAACCCAGCCATCGTTGTTTAAATAAAATATCATAGTCAAATATCGCATTCGGCAGATCTTTTCTGGAAGTACCGCATCGCAGGATCCGTTTCGATACCGGCAGCCGTCAGCGAACGAAAATATTGTCTTGCCTTCCTCCGCCGTTCGCGCAAACCAACCAGGGTTGTAGTCATTGTGGACCCAACCAGTGCGGCTTTCCGCTGGATGAGAATGGATGGCAGCATCTACCTCGAATGTAGTGACCAGTCCTAACGCATTGCTGATTAGGCTTAGCCACTTATGTTCTAAAAGCGGGTAAAAAGCTTTACGGTCGGGTTCGCCGAGCGGTTCAATAATGGCGTCGTAATTTTTTACTCGAGAAGTTTCCGCGGCTTTTGAGCATTTTAGTGTGAAGCCCTCGCAGATTGACTTGTAGATGTTATCAGAAAAAACATTTTCGACATAAACATGCCTATAGGGATGTTGCCGAACTGGCCACAAAGAATTATTTAGCAATTCATCCCTCACGCTTTACGTTGTGATTGACCGATTAAAACCGAGCGATTAATCCAAGTTTCGATCAGCGTTCGCGCATCGCTTCGGATCTAACTTCGACGAGCGGTGAAAATATATACTCGATGATGCGCCGTCTGCCGGTTTTTAGTTCCACCGTGACAGTCATGCCGGGCGAAAGGGGCACGATCGCGCCATCTGCGGCGACCGATAGCTTCTCCGGATGTACGATCAATGGAAATACGAGGTTCTGCGTCCTCTGCGCACCACCGAGGAAATTGCTGGATTTTCCGTTCTTGACTTCACCGTTCTCAATCTGTTGAGCATCTGGCTCGGGAATTGCGTCGGTGGCAATTCGTACAACGCGCGCTGGGACTGTGCCGTAGCGCGTAAAGGGCAGAGAGTCGACTTTGATGAAGGCTTCCTGCCCGACGTGCGCGAACCCGATATCCCGGTTCTGAAGATACGCTTCAATTTCCAACGTTGATCCATCAGGTACAACCCGCATCAGATCTTCGCCGACGCTGGCCACTTGCCCGACTGTCGTGACGGTCGAGCCTTGTATCACCCCCGCTATCGGGCTCCTGATGGTCATGTGCTCAGTGTGCGCCTTCGCCTTGATCAGACGCTGCCGGTAGTCGTCGGCTTGGCGGTCAACCTCAGCCAAGCGCTGAAGATTGTCGGCCAGGAATGCATCGCGACTCTTGGCCATATCTCGATCGATCACAGTCAGACCGGCCTCCGCTTCCGCCTTCTCGCCGATTTCTGTGGCCAGTGTGGCTTGCTGGGTCAGAAGTGTTTCGGTTGCATCGATTAGGCTGGCTTTGGTTCCGGAGAGCTTCTCCATAAGTGTGGTTCGCATATTTACGCGTTCTGTAATGGTAGAGATCAGATTTTTCTGGGCAAGAATGGTATTTTTTAGCCGGTCTATCTCAGATAATTTCTGTTGTTTCTGCGCTTTTAGGCTATCCATATTTGAAGAAAGCTGTGCGAGATCTCCAGATAAGACGCTCATCTCTCTCAAGCGCACGGCCAGCGGGACGTTTTCAGCCCAAGCCAGGATCGGCAGTTCAAGGTCGTTGTTCCGCACCGTATCGATGGCGGCTCTGCGCCGGATCGCCTCCGCTTCGAAGGCGATCAGGTTGGCGGCAAGGGACGCCTGTTCCGCGGCAGCTTCCGTCGCGTCGAGTTCGATCAGGACGTCGCCGGTCGCGACGTGCTGTCCATTCTCTGCGTGGATCACCTGAACCCGGCCGGTCTCCAGGGGCTGGATGACCTTCACCCGCCCCGTCGGCTGAACCTTTCCCTGCGCGACAGCAACGATGTCGATGTAGCCGAAGTAGCTCCATGCCAGCGCGACTACGACCAAGGCACAAATCAGACTCATCAACGCCATCCGGACGGGGGAAGGCGGCGTCTCCAGGATCTCCAGAGCAGCGGGTAGGAACTCCTGATCGCGACGAAGCGGCCGCTCACGCAGCGGCAGTTTGAGCACGGTCGCATTCATCTCACGAGGCCTTCGCTTGATCGAACTGCATGGCCCAGAGGCGAGCGTAGAGCCCGTTGGGCCGATGTACGAGCTGATCGTGGCTGCCGATCTCGATGATCTGCCCGTCCGCCATGCTGACGATGCGATTGCAGGGGCGCACGGTCGCCAGACGATGCGCGATGATGATCACGGTCCGGCCTTTGACAATCTGGCGCATATTGGCCTGGATCACGCGCTCGCTCTCGTAATCCAGCGCGCTCGTCGCTTCGTCGAAGATCAGGATCGGCGGGTTCGTCGCCAGGGCGCGGGCTATGGCGATGCGTTGGCGTTGGCCGCCCGACAGGTTCGCGCCCCGCTCCTCGATCAATGTGTCGTAGCCTTGGGGCAGCCGATTGATGAACTCGTCGGCTCCGGAGAGCCTGGCGACGTTCATGACCGCGGCTCGCGGCATGGCTGGATTTGCGAACGCGATGTTGTCGTGGATCGTGCGATTGAACAGGAGGTTTTCCTGCAGGACCACGCCGACATTGGTGCGCAACCAAGCCGGGTCGACCTGCGCAACGTCGACGCCATCGACCAGGACCTGCCCTTCCTGAGGGAGGTAGAGGCGTTGGACGAGCTTGGTAAGCGTCGACTTGCCCGATCCAGATGGACCAACGATCCCGACCACTTCGCCCCGCCGGATCGACAGGGAGACCCGCTTCAGAACCTGCGGCGAGCTGGGTCGGTACGCGAAGGAGACGTTTCTCAGCTCGATGTCGCCCCGCGGCGGCGGGAGCGCCGCGCTTGTCTGCGGTAGGCGCTCCGCTGGCGTGTTAAGGATATCGCCCAGACGCTCGACCGAGACCTGGACCTGCTGAAAGTCCTGCCACAACTGAGACAGCCGCAGGATGGGTTGCGCGACCTGCGAAGCGATCATGTTGAAGGCCACGAGTTCACCGATGGTGAGCTCGCCGTCGATGGCGGCTTTCGCGCCGAACAGCATTATCGCGGCCGTGGTCAGCTTGCTGACGTACTGGATGGCGTTCTGACCGCCCGCGGCCAGGACCGTCATGTCGAATGCGGTCCGGACATAGGCTGCTAGCCGCTCTTCCCATTGATGGCGCATCATCGGCTCGACCGCGCTGGCTTTGACGGTCTGGATGCCAACGACGGCCTCGACGAGAAATTGTTGGCTCTCGGCGCTCCGGTTAAATTTTTGCCTGACTTGCTCGCGCAACGGCGGCCGGACGAGAGCGCTGATCGCCAGATAGATCGGAATGGATAGCAGAACGATCAGCGTCAATTTCCATGAGTAGGCGAACAATACGGCTATGAAGATGACCGTGAATACGAGATCGATGCCCGAGAAAAGGGCTTGGCCGGTTAGGAACGAACGGATCGTTTCAAGTTCCCGGATCCTCGCCACGGTTTGCCCGGCGGGTCGTGTCTCAAAATAACTGAGCGGTAAGTTCAAGAGGTGATGGAACAGCCGCTTGCCGAGTTCGACGTCGATGCGGTTCGTGGTGTGCGATAGAGCGTAGGTGCGCAGGTATTGCAATGCGACGTCGAACAGCCCGACGATGGCCAAGCCTGCCACAATGACCAAGAGCGTGGAGTAGCCTTTGTGGACCAGGACCTTGTCGATGATTACCTGGAAGAACAGGGGTGTGACGAGGGCGAAGACCTGTACGAATAATGAAGCGAGCAGAACGTGGGCGATCGGCTGGCGATAGCGCCAGAGCGATGGGAGGAACCACTGAAATCCGAAGGTCTTCGGATCGACACCTTCACCACGGAAGCGGCGCTGGACCAAGATGAGTTCGGATCCGCATGCCCCGACAAGCTCCTCTATGGGAAGGTCGCGGACGATCCGCGTGACCGGATCGACGAGCCTGTATGTACCAGCCGGCGTGCGGCCGCTGTAGACGGTGTAGCTGCTGTCATTCAATTGTAGGATCGCCGGCACCGGCACAGTGCGCAGGCGCTTACGATCGACGGATACCAGCCGAGTCTTGAGACCTGTCAAACGGGCAGCTTGCAGGATTTGTCGGCTGGACGCACGTTGTCCGTTGATGGCAAGTTCGCGGCGGAGATGGTCCGGATCGGCCGCGATGCGATAGTAGCCGGCAATGGCACAGAGCGCCTGCAAGCCGGTGTCTGCCATAACTAACACAGCCGACTGCGATGTGATCGTATCCATTGCCCTACCGAATGCGCGCAGTTTGGTCGGCGTGTACTCACATCGGTCAAGCTGGGAGATCATCGATCTCCCAGCTTGCCGCTGCTCATACTCAAACGATACGGAAATCGCTCTTGGTGAGCGATGAAAGGTCCGTGTTTTTCATAATGACTTTGTCCGTGGCCGACTCTGTGATCACCACATCAGAACCGACCTGCGAGGCTGCTGCCAGAGCAGAGGATGCGTCCGCGAAGATCGTGTGATCAAATTGCAACAAATCGTGTCCGGTGCCGGACGGCTTGAAGTCGGTGATTGTGTCTTGTCCGGACGCGGGGCCAAAGATGAACAGATTTGATCCACCCCCTCCGGTTAGGGTGTCATTCCCTCCGCCGGCAATAAGAACATCATCGCCGGCACCTCCGATTAGCGTTGTTGCGTTCGCTGTTCCGGTCAACGTGAGTGACACATGCGACGTGATAGCCGATTGATCCCACGTAGTTCCGTCCGCGAATTGGATTGCGCTGACACCGTGTTGAGAGTCTTGGAGCTGGTTTGTGAAAGTCAGTACGGCACCCGTCGATCGATTGGTGACAATTAGATCTTCATTATTGGATCCGCCACGGGTTAGAATTACATCTGCGGCGTTCAAGCCAGAGAGGACGGCTTTAGCGTCGTTGCTATAATTGCTGGACTCGATTGTGAAGGTTTGATTTCCATCGGTGGCTGCCCACTCAACGGTAAGCCGATCGTCATGAAAGGCGTTGACCGTATAGTTACCCGGTCCGAGATCGTAGACTAGGTTGGAGCTGTCGTGGGTGTCGTAGGCATTGCTCGCTGCGCCTGCTGCACCCGTCACCGTGCTGTTTGATGAAGAAGTCGAACCTGTGATCGAGCCGCTCGCGGAGGAGGTCGAACCTGTGGTCGAGTCGCTCGCGGAGGAGGTCGAACCTGTGGTCGAGCCGCTCGCGGAGGAGGTCGAACCCGTGGTCGAGCCGCTCGCGGAGGAGGTCGAACCTGTGGTCGAGCCGCTTGCGGAGGAGGTCGAGCCCGTGGTCGAGTTGCTCGCGGAGGAGGTCAAACCTGTGGTCGAGTTGCTCGCGGACGTGGAATGCGTCTGTGCACTACTTGATGCAGGGACGGTGCCTCCGGCAGCGATAGCTGTTTGGATCTGTTCGCGGTTGATAGTGGTACCGTCGGCAAACGTGATGCGATTTATGCCATATTGTGTGCTATTCGCCCAAAATTGCCACCTAGATCGAACTGTATCGCCGGTTTTGGTTATCGTGATGAGCAGAGAGTCGCCATCCTGAGTAAGAACAACCTCGTTCGGATTTGTGTCAGATAATACCAGCGTGTCGTCTCTAGTGTATCCAGATCCCGGGTTGTCGATTACATCGTGCCCGTCGCCCTTTGCGAAGCGAATTACGTCGGCACCATTTCCGCTTAGGAAGATCGATTTGTCTCCTTTTCCTAGCTGAATAGTCGCTCCATCGTCCGGCATGGTGACGCTGTCGTTCCCGTCGGCACCATGCAGCCAAGCGTTCGAGAGAATGCTCGCTTGGTCCCATTTGGTGCCGTCGGCGAACACGATCGACTGGATGCCGTCGTGGTTGGTCGAGTTGAACTCACCCGGCACCGTGATGGTCCGGCCGGTGGCCGTGACCGTCATCAGCAGATCGCTGCCGGAGCGGGTGAAGGCGACGTCCGAGGGCTTGAGGTCGGTGAGCTGCAGGGTGTTGGCCACCGTGTTCCAGCTGTGGACGTGGGCATCGATCTCCAGGTTGCCGTCGCCGGAGCCGTACACGAACGTGGTGTTGCCGGTGTTGTCCTGATCGCCGGCCACGAGCACGTCGTTGCCGGGCCCGGCCACCAGGGTAGCGGGGCCATCCTGGGAGGTGACGGTGACGTCGCCGGCCCCGGCCCGGTAGGCGGCCTGAGCCTGGATCTGATCGCGGGTCAGCGTGGTGCCGTCGGCGAACACGATCGACTGGATGCCGTCGTGGTTGGTCGAGTTGAACTCACCCGGCACCGTGATGGTCCGGCCGGTGGCCGTGACCGTCATCAGCAGATCGCTGCCGGAGCGGGTGAAGGCGACGTCCGAGGGCTTGAGGTCGGTGAGCTGCAGGGTGTTGGCCACCGTGTTCCAGCTGTGGACGTGGGCATCGATCTCCAGGTTGCCGTCGCCGGAGCCGTACACGAACGTGGTGTTGCCGGTGTTGTCCTGATCGCCGGCCACGAGCACGTCGTTGCCGGGCCCGGCCACCAGGGTAGCGGGGCCGTCCTGGGAGGTGACGGTGACGTCGCCGGCCCCGGCCCGGTAGGCGGCCTGAGCCTGGATCTGGTCGCGGGTCAGCGTGGTGCCGTCGGCGAACACGATCGACTGGATGCCGTCGTGGTTGGTCGAGTTGAACTCACCCGGCACCGTGATGGTCCGGCCGGTGGCCGTGACCGTCATCAGCAGATCGCTGCCGGAGCGGGTGAAGGCGACGTCCGAGGGCTTGAGGTCGGTGAGCTGCAGGGTGTTGGCCACCGTGTTCCAGCTGTGGACGTGGGCATCGATCTCCAGGTTGCCGTCGCCGGAGCCGTACACGAACGTGGTGTTGCCGGTGTTGTCCTGATCGCCGGCCACGAGCACGTCGTTGCCGGGCCCGGCCACCAGGGTAGCGGGGCCATCCTGGGAGGTGACGGTGACGTCGCCGGCCCCGGCCCGGTAGGCGGCCTGAGCCTGGATCTGATCGCGGGTCAGCGTGGTGCCGTCGGCGAACACGATCGACTGGATGCCGTCGTGGTTGGTCGAGTTGAACTCACCCGGCACCGTGATGGTCCGGCCGGTGGCCGTGACCGTCATCAGCAGATCGCTGCCGGAGCGGGTGAAGGCGACGTCCGAGGGCTTGAGGTCGGTGAGCTGCAGGGTGTTGGCCACCGTGTTCCAGCTGTGGACGTGGGCATCGATCTCCAGGTTGCCGTCGCCGGAGCCGTACACGAACGTGGTGTTGCCGGTGTTGTCCTGATCGCCGGCCACGAGCACGTCGTTGCCGGGCCCGGCCACCAGGGTAGCGGGGCCATCCTGGGAGGTGACGGTGACGTCGCCGGCCCCGGCCCGGTAGGCGGCCTGAGCCTGGATCTGATCGCGGGTCAGCGTGGTGCCGTCGGCGAACACGATCGACTGGATGCCGTCGTGGTTGGTCGAGTTGAACTCACCCGGCACCGTGATGGTCCGGCCGGTGGCCGTGACCGTCATCAGCAGATCGCTGCCGGAGCGGGTGAAGGCGACGTCCGAGGGCTTGAGGTCGGTGAGCTGCAGGGTGTTGGCCACCGTGTTCCAGCTGTGGACGTGGGCATCGATCTCCAGGTTGCCGTCGCCGGAGCCGTACACGAACGTGGTGTTGCCGGTGTTGTCCTGATCGCCGGCCACGAGCACGTCGTTGCCGGGCCCGGCCACCAGGGTAGCGGGGCCATCCTGGGAGGTGACGGTGACGTCGCCGGCCCCGGCCCGGTAGGCGGCCTGAGCCTGGATCTGATCGCGGGTCAGCGTGGTGCCGTCGGCGAACACGATCGACTGGATGCCGTCGTGGTTGGTCGAGTTGAACTCACCCGGCACCGTGATGGTCCGGCCGGTGGCCGTGACCGTCAGCAGGAGGTCATTGCCGGAGCGAGAGATGGAGACATCTGATGGCTTGAGGTCAATCAGCTGCAGGGTGTTGGCCACCGTGTTCCAGCTGTATACGTGGGCGTCGATCTCCAGGTTGCCGTCGTGAGAGCTATAAAGGACTGTCCCTGACGTCTCGTTTGAATCCATTGAACCAATATTTATCTGATCATTGCCTTTTCCCACAAGTATGTAGGAATTTGCGTCAGCAGCTGCTGTGGCTGTATCCGAGTCACCTACGAGCACAACCTGAAATCCAAGCGTTCCAAGTGCCCGGGAAATACCTGCAATACCTGCCTTGCTGGTCACATTATTTTTTACAAGCAAACCAGCTGTTGTCTGTAGAACAGATAATACGTCGCTTGTTTGTAATAACCCGTCGCTGAAACTTATACCGAACGAATCGCCGCGGCCAAAGTAGCCCTTAAGCAGAACAGACTTATTTGTGGATCTGTCGATTATATTCAAATCATCGGACCCGATTTGCCTTTGTAAATAAACATCCTGTTTCTTTACGTTTTGCATTACAAGGTATCTACCGTCACCCCCATCGGAAATGACGATGTTTCCATGGGTGGGGCTTATAACATATGTCCCATTGCCACCGCTCATAATATTTGAATCATTAGAACCAAGTATAACAGTGGAATTTGCAGAAACATTGATGTCACCTGAATTGTCGCGTTCATCAATTGCAGAGCTAGAACCTAAACTGATCAGTGCTTGCTGCTGTACCCAATCCGCAACCCCGAGGTGGGTTAGCTCTTGCAATGTGGCCGCAATTAGCGCCTGAGATGATCCGTCAAAAAGATCAAGTCTAAGACTTCCTAGAGCGTCAAAGGCGGAAGCAAAATAAGATGTCGATGAAGATTGATCAGATGGAGCAAGAGATACAATTTTTGCTACTAACGCCGAAAAATCAACAGAAATCTTATCGGAATGGGGGTCAAAACCTATCATATTAAAAGCTGAGATCGGATTTACATATGCTTCATTTGAGGATTGGGCTGAATTGGATTGATTGCCCGCAACCTGACTGATAAATCTTGCCTTAAGCTCGCTTATAATATCTTGATACAGAGCTTCCCACTGCGGCCCATTGTGCCAGTTCGGGTCGGCTTGATAAGCAGTTTGTGTATTCTGATCAATTCCATAAAATGCATACACCACTGCTAAATGTCGAGCATCGACGTATGCGCCTCGACTCGATGGGTCTATGTTAGATACACCCGCCCAATCTTGGATTATATTCTCAAATGCTTTGTCAAAGTTTTGGTCCGCCGTTGACTGAGCGGAAATAACTAATGCTGAGACTTTTGACTCAAGATCATGGTCGAGTGTCATTGCAACCTGCAAATCGGCAACTCGTCCATAGCCATCTAGTTCTGGTAAATTTATCGCAGACGGATCAACATTGAAGCCATCTGGCGCATTGAAAGCGGTCACAACCGAACTTGAGAGAAAATTCACCTCAGCAATGGCCTGGGGTTGTGTTTGGCCATCGATTTGAAAAGATCCTACTTCTACAACATCGTTGCCAGAAATAACATGCCCAGTTTGCTGCCCTGATGTGTCGATTGAGGTGATCCCCAAATCTTTAAGCGAAAATAATTCTCCTGGATCTAGTGCGCCATTCTGATTTGCGTCGACCCAAACACGTAAATTTGCAAATTCTGGATCGGCAGAGGTGATTTTTCCATCACCATTGTTATCTAGTTTAGCTAAATCAGAGAAACCATCGCCGCTGACAGCACCAAGTAAATTTTGTGATGTAATAGATTTCAGAGAGGTTCCGTCTGGCTGAAGAACAAGAAGACCTTCGCCCGATGCAATCCATCCAGTTTGATTGCTAAATCCAGACCCAGAATAATCAAAATAGGCACTGGAGCCATCAACCGAAGTTAAGTTGATTCCTTTTCCTGCGAGATCAAGAACCAAGGGATCGTGTGGACTGACTGGAGGCTTCTTGAATGGTGGGGTACTGCCGCGATGGCCGGTGCCAGAGCTACCGGGGCCAGGACCGGGGCCAGGACCGGGGCCAGGACCGGGGCCAGGACCGGGGCCAGGGCCAGGACCGGGGCCAGGACCGGGGCCAGGGCCGGGGCCAGGGCCGGGGCCAGGACCGGGGCCAGGACCGGGGCCAGGACCGGGGCCAGGACCGGGGCCAGGACCGGGGCCAGGACCGGGGCCAGGACCGGGGCCAGGACCGGGGCCAGTATTATTGCCGGGTCCTGGGCCATTGGTGGGAGTTGTTGGATCAGTATTTGAGTCTTGATTGTTGGTATCTTGTGACGGGTAGCTGAACGCCGACATCGGCGGGTTGCCGTTGATTATGAACTGCGCATCCGGATCTGAATCATAATTATCAGCTGCCCACTTTAACGTATCTGCGAGTGCTGAAGCGGCATTTTCAACAACTTGAGGAGTGATGGTGTAGGTAACGCTTCCTACATTTGTTCCCAATCCTAGAGATACTCCTCCTTCTACACCTATCACTTCCCCATTTCCGTTAAATATTACGTTTGTTACTGCGCCGGATGACACGCCGGCGCTGTAACCATTCAGAGCAAAATCTGATACAGATGTCCCGGGCCTTCCAACAATAGCTTGGATAGTGAAATTGCCAAATATCGGAACCCCGTCGATTATAGATGCGCCACCACCTAGTCCACCTCCAAGCGAAATAAATGGTGTAGTTGTTGTTCCATCGGTAATATAGCCTAATTCGATCGATCCCGTAATACCAAGTCCTGCGGACACGGTTATTGATCCACCAGAAACTTGAGACATTTAACGCTCCCCCTTGTTTATCTCGACCGTACGCCCAAAACTTCTTACAAAATCGCACAAATTAACGAAGATTATTATGATTTGCCGCTTCCAACCAATCGATAACATTTAAACACTGTGGTATCAATAAAAAACGATCGTTAGAGTTGCGTGATTGGGCAACAGGTTAACAGGTATCAGTAGAAATCTACTAGCTGCCTATGGCGAGCTCACAAAATCGTGATTAATCGCTTCTTCGGCGCTGGATGTAGCTTTAGTTTCGGGTCATTGACTTCTGCATTCTCCCTTTAGTATCATTGTTATTCGGCACTATACGATGGCCTACAGGCAATATTAGATTGTAAGAATAATGTGTGTACGTGGGTCTGCTTATCCATTCATTCAGTTTTTCGTCGTTGGGGCGATCATTCTAACATTTCTCGTCCGCTACAATGTTGGTCTTTCAAAGAATTTGAGAGAAGATCTGAAAAGATATAAGTACTATACAAATATTGAGGCGGGGAGATTGTTAGATTTAAGAAATCCTATTGAATACGTACTGAGGGAAAATGAAGAACTTCGACAGAGCGATCAGATAAATCTTATAAAAAAATATAGGAGCAAGGCTAAAATTTCTCTTGCTGTGACAATATTTTCTATACTGTCAAATCAAGGCATAATATATGCCATAAGCTGTTGAGCTTGCTAAATTTATGTAAGTTATTCACAAAATTTGTTAATTTGTTCATACAACGAGAAAATAATACTTATTTCATAAAGAAACTGTTAGGTGATCGTCTGCACAAGCTAGAATATGCATTACCAGCGGAAACTTTATCCTTGATACTTTTACTGGACGCCAATTTATTTACTGCGTCAATGTTCATCCCACATTATTGCGCCAAAGCGGCCCTACTGGCTGTCAAAGCCAGGAACTGGATGCCTCATGTTCGAAAATCAGTGATTTTCCCGATATACTCAGACCATAGGCACGTAGGGGTTCTATCGGGCAACCGTCAGCGCGCGATGGAGGAAGCCGATCAGGCAGTGATGATAGGCATTCTCGCCATCGCCCATCGGGACGTGGTCCTGATCGGGCAGGAGGTGAACCTCCGGCGTGCGGCCGTGCTGCCACAGACGCGCCGCCAAGCGCCGGGTCATGTCAGCCGACCACATCGTGTCGTTCGCCCCGTGCGTGAGGAGCAGCGGCCCGGCGTAGCGCTCAATCTCGATCGGCGTCGTCGGCAACAATGCGTCGGATACGCCCTTCCACGTCCAGGCACGCAGTGCTGGATCCCAGGCCTGCCAACCGGGATCTCCGCTATCGCGCCAGTTCGCTCCGATGAATGCGCCACAGATGACGTCCGAGGGAGCATGGACAGCGACGGCATCCGGCAGACCCAGAACCTCGTCCCGCGCCATCAGAGAGGTAACGAGCAGGGCGTGCTCCGCGCCTCGGGATACGCCGTAGAGACCTACCTTGCCGGAGATCGGCAGGGCATGAAGGGCCGCGAGGGCTTCAGCTGTTTGGTCGAGCGGTACGTCCAGGATGTTGCCCGCATTCCAGGCGTTGCCCCCCAGCGAGTAGCCGAACGGGACAGCCAGGAACCCATGCGCAGCCAGGATAGCGGCGTTCAGATAGCTGTAGCCAGACCAAGCGCCTTCGGAGCCGTGAAGCACCATGACGGTGGGGAATGGCCCCTCTCCGGGTGGGCTGTAGGCCTGCCCCAGGCCGGGGAGCGAGCGGCTGATGATCCTGAGCGTCACCTGCCAAGTCTGCCGCAAAATGAAAAGCAGAGCATTCCCACTCATCCCCTCCGAGGTCGCCTACGGGGGCTACTTCCCGATCCACTCGGTCGCCCTCAGCACGACGGTAAGCCAGCGTTGGTTTGAGGCGATCTTAACCTGCGACCATCCCTATGCCTCTCATAGCGACCTCTAAGAATGGTAGGCGTCGAAGTGGAGCACACGAGGGCGATCCGCGTTGTTTCGCTTTCACCGTTTACGGCAGCGCTCTGTCTTGCAGGGGCTTGGTTGGTCGAAGGCCTGTCCCTCCATTTTGAATTCAAGACACAGGCCACGGATCCCAGCGCCGTTCTTATGCTGATCGCCTTGTGCATCGCATTGCGCTTCCCACCAATGCTTCGAAAAAGGCCGTGGCTGACGCTGCCATTCGACCTCTTCGCCGTTATTTTTATAATACTGGATTTTACGCTGATATTACCGTGGCAGGCTCAAGCTTTTGCGCTGCCACTTGTCGACGGCGCGGTTCGCGCTTTTGACTTATCACTCGGCTTCAATCACGTTACGTGGATGGTTTGGCTCAACCAACACCCCAGCATTACGGCAGCTTTTCGTTTTATCTATAACAGCATGATACCGCAGGCAGTTTTGATCATCAGCCTGTGTTTGGCGACGGGACGCATTCGGCATCTCGATCGTTACCTTTGCGCGTTCGCGCTTGCAATTATTTTGACATCGGCAATCAGCATCTTGATGCCGACACATGGCATCGTCGCTGATCTCGATCCAACTCTGCGGACTACACCCGCTTGGCCGTTTGCCGCGACGGATGTAGCGACCTACGATGCTCTACGATCAGGAACACTTCGTGATCTGATTGGGGTTCCGAAGCTGGGCATTGTTTCTTTCCCAAGTTTCCACGCAGCATCGGCTGTCTTGGCGGCATGGGCATTCTGGACTTGGCCGCCCACGCGCTATCCTGCTGCGGCGTTGAACGTGATTGTATCTATCGCCACGGTAGGGTGCGGCGGCCATTACATCGCTGATGTGCTAGTGGGCATCCTAGTCGCTGTCTGCTCGATCATTCTAGCAGTTCGTGGCTCGGACCTCGGCTACATTTTCCTGGACCGGGCAGCGCGACTGTTCCGCAAAGTTGCACTGGGAAGCAGTGGAACGCCAGAGACCGCATGAGCTATCAGGAGCAGCTGCGAGAGAGGCGGCTCTGTGCAGGAAGACTATGTGAAGGCAGCGAGGTGCGAGTCAGCTAGGATTGTGAAAGGGTGACAGTAGCCGCTGGCAGAGGCCGGGCAAACCAGCCATCCACGCCAAGCCGTACTCGATGGCAAACGACGCGAAGATTGCGCACTCTCTTAACCATCTAGCAGTAAAATGTTCCTGCCTATTTTCCGATGAGCAAAATGGATGCTTCCGGCATTATTCGCCGCAACTCTCCAGCGTCATTTTCGCCCTTCAGAGTTCGAAGCAAAGTGGGATGGTATCGATGGGTAGCCCCAACAGGTCGTCAGAGCGGCAAAGCGGTCGGATCGGGGTGATTGAGTATGCGTTCATTGCTATCGTAGTCGTGTTTGCAGCAATCGCATCACTTAAGATTTTTTGACACAAACCAATCATCGAATTGGGACTAATTCAATTTAAGTTGTCAAAATATGACAACAATGTCCCACAATGACAATCGTTGATTGTTCTGCGGGATTAGGCGCTTCCGATCGGCGGTGCTTGCAAGCCAAGTGGCCCTGAAATTTCGGCAAGATGCCGTGGGGGTGATCGAGTAGCTGTTGCTAGTCGAGATATCCAAATTGCGACAGTACCTGCTACAACACCTGCTAAAATGTCCACAAAATAGTGGCCGCCATTTATCGGCGTTCCTGCGATTAGAAGTACATTGATAGCAACTCCAATCCATCTCCATTTGGGTAATACCCAAAATGAATAACCAAAGATCACGCCTAGCGCTGTATGGAAGCTCGGAAAAGTAATAACTCCATCCATCTGCTCTAGGGTAATATTAGTAAGAGAGCCATCGCGAAGAGATTTGATTGTCGCGACGAACGGAGCGTCTACGAGCTGCGTAAATGCATCGTCAGATCCGATATGGATGAACATTGCGATAGCCGGCATTAGGCCGGATGCAGCGATGGCGATCAGGCCGGCGATGGCATAAGAAAGCACAAATTCTTCCGCTCTCTTCAGATTGCCGCTTAAGCCAAGAACTCCAACCGCGACGAAAGTTTGGATTATCACGCTTTGGTAAGCGGCGCGGCAAATTGTTGTCAGAATGGGATGGGACTGCATAAAATTTAGATAGGCGAACCAATTGAGCCCTAGTGTTTGATCCCATAAAAGAAAAGTTTGATCCCATGTCGGTCGGTCGGTCGCTGCGACAGCATAGGATAGCAACGTAGCCATCGCGGAAAAGGCGATAAGCTTTGCAATCAGACTAAGTGTTATCGATAAATTTTCATCGGGGCGCTTGACTTGATAAAAATAAGCCAGTGATTGCATTAATGCGCAAACAATTGCCAGCTTGGCGGCACTGAAACAATCAAAACTAAGGCCAGCGATTTTCATAGAGACAGCGGTGATCGCGGCCATGACAGAGATCGCTAACCAGTGGATCATTGCAGCTGGCATGGCCGGTCCCAGGAATGGAGATCGCTCCGATCTCGATCCGTAGGATTGAACACGAGGTTAAGCGATTGCTGGGACGCGACGTTTGAATGAAGTGCACGTGCCGCTTGGGTGCGCATCGGTGGCAGCCCATCCCGACCAGTTGTTCAAAGGCACACTTCCTCATCAGGTGAGAGTCGCTCCGATCCGCATCCGGCTCGATGGGTAGCCGTGCATTAGACGCGTGGCTCGACTATGTCGGATATCTGATCGTATTTCCGACAATGAACGGGACCCGCCCGCGAGCGGCCTGAAACGGCTCCGTTTTTGTCGGAGAAACGTGTCGGCTTTTCTATTGCCGGAGAAACGTAGCTGTAGCACTGTCCCGACATGTTCGTCGGTTATGCCCGCGTCTCCACCCAGGATCAGAACCTCGACCTCCAGCGCGACGCGTTGACGAAGGCCGGCTGCGAGCGCCTTTTCGAGGAGAAGAAGTCCGGCAAGGCTGGCACCAAGCGCCCCGCCTTCGAGGCGGCGCTGGCCTTCCTGCGTCCCGAGGACGTGCTCGTGGTCTGGAAGCTCGATCGCCTCGGCCGCTCGCTGGTCGAGATGATGCGCACCATCGATGGCCTGCGCGTCAAGGAGATCCACTTCCGCTCGCTCACTGAGCAGTTCGACAGCGCCACCGCCCACGGCCGCTTCGCTCTGCAGATGCACGGCGCCATGGCCGAGTACTTCCTCGACCTCAATCGCGAGCGGACCATGGAGGGCCTGAAGGCCGCGCTCGCTCGTGGCCGCAAGGGCGGCAGGCCGAAGAAGCTCAAGGAGGCCGACCTCGAAGCGGCCCGGGCGATGCTGGCCGCCGGCACGATCAGTGTCGCCGAGATCGCCAAGCGGCTCGGCGTCAACCGCGACACCTTCTACAGCTACTTCCCCCGCGCCCGCGCCAATGCGCGCTCGGACAAGGGGTGAGCCGATGCCGATCCGGCGCGAACACCGCTTCTTTTACCCGATCGACTGGCCCCAGCTCTCGGCGCTGATCCGGTTCGAGCGGGCAAGAGGGTGCTGCGAGGGCTGCGGCCGACCGCATGGGCGCATGGTCTATCACCTCGGCGATGGCCGCTGGTGGGATGCTGACGTCGGTCGGTGGCGCGACGGGCGAGGACGCCGGATCCGGCTCGTGTCAGGAGTCGACATCCTCGGGCACGCCCGCCGCACCCGTGTCGTCCTCGCCGCGGCCCACCGGGATCATGACACCGCGAACAACACCGGTGCCAACCTCGCGGCCTTCTGCCAGCGCTGCCATATGATCCACGATCGGCCAGAGCATCGCAGGCGACGCTGGCGGACGCTGTTCCGACGGAAGGCACTCGGGGACCTGTTCGGTGGCCCCTATGCCTGAGAGCGTCAGCTACGCTCGCGATGCCCCCGTCTTTCGAGTACCGGGATGGTAGCCGTTGCGGAGCTGCAGGCTCATGGCGATGGCCGAACGCCGCTCGGAGTATCCAGGGGCGACCATCGGGTAGTCGCGTGGAAGGCCCCACTTCGCCCGGTATGTCTCCGGGGTCAGCCCACAGGCGGTCAGGTGCCGCTTGAGCGTCTTGTAACGCTTGCCATCCTCGAAGCTGATCAGCGCCTCGTGCGTGATGGAGGCGCGGATCTGGGCTGGCGTCGTCTTGCTCGCCGCCGGAGCGGCGGGTGTATCGGAGTTCGTGAGGCCGATGAGAGCATCGGCGGCACTCGCGATCAGCGTAGCCAAGTCTGAGACCGGCACGTTGTTGCGCCTTACGTAGGCACTCACGAGATGGGCGGTCATCCGCCCATAATCCGCGGCTGAGACCGTATCGGGAATCCTGTTTTGGTCCATGGTGCCCCCACCAGTAGTAGAATACCCCGGGTGGTAACACGATCTGGTCGTGCGCAATCTTAATGTTTGGAGATTGTATACAAGCGTTGCAGGCAGGACACAAATTTCTATTTTGGATAGTTTGAGCGCTTGTTCCGTCTATCAAAAGTAGAGGCCTGTTGACTTGTCCTCGGATGCGCCGGGGGAGCCTGTCAGTCGAACCCTTCAAGATGGGCTGTCGTTGAAAAATCAGACGCCGCCCTCGATCTGCGCGCCGCCAAGCCAAGCGAGTGTGTCGTCCAGCGTGTCGAACCGGTGTGCTTCCTGCGTGAACGGGGCCGGCAGAGGTGGGGCGGCCTCCAACAGCTCAGCGTACCATCCCCGGACGTCGCCGCCTTTGGAGAGGCTGCGCACCACACTGCCGACGACGTCCCCATCGAGGAGCAGGTCGTAGCTGCCGGCGGCCAAGCGCTGGAGGGTGTAGGGCATCGCAGTTCCGGCAGAGATGGTGGGCCCGGCAGGACTCGAACCTGCAACCAGACCGTTATGAGCGGTCGGCTCTAACCGTTGAGCTACAGGCCCCTGGCCTCACATAGCCGGCAGGTCTCCAGCGTCACAACCCGCACCCTCCAAGCCGAGCGACGACGCGATCAGTGCTGCGGATCCGAGCTTCGGCTGGTGAAGATCGCCAGACCGTGCTCCGCAACGAGCGCCCGAAACGCTCGGACGGCTTCCTGATCCGTGGCGAACTCCACGGACCACCGCGTGCAACCACCCCCGATGTGCACGACCTCCATCCGCCAGGGATCCTGCGAGCCGGCACGGCGGTAGATCTCCAGGTCGATCGTCTCGCCGTCGTGGCTCACGGAGCCGCACAGCGTGGAGTGCTCGAAGTCCTCATCCTCGCTCGGCGACACGCTCATTCCTCCTCGGCCGGCGTGTGCTCGACACCGTCTGGATCCCCACCGTCAGAGGTGTCGGCCACGGGCTCGGCAACCGAAGCGACACCTCGGTAGAAGTCGCCGTGCCGCTCGACCTCGCCGCTCGTCGTCATCATGCTGAGGTACGTGGCCAGGGTGTTGGGTGCCACGTCATGCAGTCGGTCGCTGATCTGAGCGTGGGACAGCCCCTGCAGCCCGGCCTCCTCCAGGAGTGCCTTCAACCGGCCCTTGGCCGAGTTCGCACGAGGGCCGCGGGGCCCGCGTCCCGCACCCCGCCCGCCGCGAGCTTGATCGCCGCTAGCCGAGGCACGGCGACGGGGCTGCTCGTCGGGGAGGTCCACCAAGGGCGTCCCTTCGACGATGGAGGCCAGGGACCGCTCGGCCAGGCGTAGCTTCGTCAACTCCGCCCCGACTCGCTCGAAATCGGCTTCGAGGGCTGCACGCTGCCGCCTCACATCGGCCAGGGCGTTTGCGAGTGTGCTGTCCTGTGACATCCGAACCGCGTCTCTCCATGATGGCATTGCAAGAAGTCGCGCGCCGCGCGCCGATCCGGACGAGCCATCGTCTCTGACCGTCGAGCTTCGCGCCCGCGGGTACGGCCCATACGCCACCGCCCCGTCGCGTACGAGCACCGAGCCGCAGCTCGACCCTGGGATCGAGATCTCATCCCCAGCCGCCCCAAGCTGGAGGCGGCACGGCCACCTGCGCCCGGGTCGAGGTGCCTGGTCTCAAGGAGCCTTCAGATCCGAGGGGCGGCTCAGCGGTACAGCCCCTCCGCTCGCAGGCCATCGAGCAACACGCCGGCCTGCTCGTGGGCGACGGCTTCGCTTCCATGCTCGCGGAAGCCGTGCTCGAACATCGGCAGCAGCATCCGCGTCGCCTGATCCATCGCCGAGCCCTCCCACAGGACCAGGACCTCACGGTCGGTCAGGTCCTTGAGGAAACACCACAGCATCAGCATGAGGCTGAGCGCGGGACGCTCATGCCAGTCGGCGGTCATCAGCCGCTTGATCCGTTCGAGCCGGCGCATGAGCGCCTGCCGCTTGGACGGGATCAGATCGGCAAACGGCTCCAGGCACGCGATCCGCAGCTTCTCGCACAGCGCCGCGATATCCGCCTCTGCCCTCGCGGCCAGAGTCGGATCGGCCGGGACGAAGGCGCCCGGCGCACTCGCGATGGCGTAGACGAGGTAGGCGGGGATCGCGAGCTCGATCCGCTGACGGTCGGTCAAAGCGGGCATCAGGGCGGGCCCCGGCTGGAAGGCTGCTCGTGATAGGTGCTCTGCCTCGGCCTCACAACCGATCGATGAGGATGCCGGCGAAGCCGCCGCGACGAGGTTGTTCGGGATCTGGGCTCGATCCGCAGCCGTCAGACTCCAGCGTCTGCGAACAAGTCGAGTTGGCCCGCAGGGATGCGCATCCGACGGCTGGAGGTCCGGTGGAGGCTCCCCGGCATAGGAAGAGCCGGCAGAGCAAAGCCGGGCTTGCCGTAGAGCACGGCACCGACGATCCGGGAGCCATCGGCATGGCTGAACACGTTCGTGGTGTGAGGCCCGGCCCGCAGGATCTCCTGCACCAGTGGCTCGTCCACGCTCATGTTCGACAGGGCCGTGAGCAGACAGGCGAGGCCCGCCACCTGGATGCCGAACGACTGGAACTCGACGACCCGCTGCTGCCAGACCTGGCGCACGGCTCCAGCGCTGGTGTTCGGGAACGGGTTCGGCGCCGGCTGTGTCGCCGCATCGGCCGCGAACGCCGCGATCACCCGCCGATCGACGATGTGGTCGGACGCAAGCACGGCGGCGGCAAGCTGGTGCTGACTGATCGGCATGGCGCTCGGCAGAGGCATCGGTTCTGATCGGCTTCCGGCCGGTTCCCTCATCGTCGGCTAGCAACGGTCAGCGTGACGGGGCGGCGTCCACCGGTCGTGGCTTGCCGACGGCTCTGTGAACGCTGCCCTTGCCGATGCCAAGGCGCGCGGCGATCACCGCCATGCTGAGCCCCTCCGCCGCCAGGGCCTCGATCTCGGCCTGCCGCGCCCGCACCGTCGGCTTGCGGCCCTTGTAGCGGCCAGCCGCTTTCGCCTTGGCGATGCCCTCCCGTTGGCGCTCCAGCATGATCTCGCGCTCGAACTGCGCGACGCCGCCCAGGACGTTGAGCATCAGGCGCCCAGTCGGGGTGGCGCTATCGACGCCGAGGTTCAGGATCCGCAGGGCGACACCCTTGGCTTCGAGCGCGGTGATGATGGTGCCGAGGTGGGTGACTGAACGGGCGAGGCGATCGAGCTTGGTGACGACGAGGGCGTCGCCCTCGCGGCAAAAATCGATGGCGGCCTCGAGCTGGGTGCGGCGCCCCACGGAGGAGACCTGCTCGCGGAACAGCTTCCTGCAACCGAGCGCAGTGAGATCACGGACCTGGGCGTCGAGGCCGGCCTCCTGTTCGAGGGTCGAGGTACGCGCGTAACCGACGAGCATGAGGCGAAGCGGGCTCTTGTTCCAATAGGTTCCCAAACATTAGCGCGATCCCGTTCCAAAAATCAAGATGATTGCTATTGGAATGCTGAGGCAGAGCGTGACCGTTCCAGCAGCTCCCGTTCCATTAGAGCAGCCCTGATGGAACGGAGGAACCGTGTACGTACGGCCGTCTACTGGCGCATACCGTGGTTTGTGCGATAAGCTCAGGCATACCGTCTCACATAAATGACGCCGGGCGATCGCCTTGTCGAAACTCCTACCCCTCTTCCTGTTTGGCATCTTAACAATACAGTCACCTGCATATGGAAGTTGTCTTGATGAGGCGGCAAAATTTGCAGAGAGAGTCTGCGGCGACATTGCTAGAGAAGGCTCTAATTCCAGCGTTTCAGGAAAAGCAGAAGCGCAAGCAAAAGCAGATAGTATTCTTTCACGGATCATAGGATCTGGATCGGCTTCTTTATCCGCCGAAGCCCTCAAAGAAACTTACACTGGAGTCGTGCGCGAACAGCTCGCCAGCGACCGGTTTAATGTAATTAATTGTCGGATGGAGATGGTCAATAAGGCAATAAAAGAATTATGCAAGGATTCATCTAGTTCAGAGCGCGCCGCAGTCGGCAGCAATTATCTTCAGAACTTAGTTGGCCGCTGGTCAAGAGACAGCGATGGAGAGATGATACAAATCACGCGCGACGGTGATTTAATTGACTCTAAGCAGGGGCAAGGCAGAATTTCCTCAACTGTAGAGGCTGGTGCAAATTTTGCTGTTCACTTCCATGCATTTTCTTGCTTTTACTACGTAACATTTCTTACGAACCACTCGATGGTTTTTGCACGACGAAGAGGCGGAAAGTCATGCGAGTCGGATAAATTTGTACGTATTGCTGATTAGCTTGGGTTTTTGGGATCTCTATACCACCGCTTCTCGACGCGAGCGCGCACCAAGACGGCAGCCTCGGGGTCGTTACCAGATACTGACAGGCGCGCTGCCCTGAGGACCACGACCATCTCGGCAGGGGCGTGTCGCAAACTTGGCTGTGGGCCGAAGAAGGGCGTCTCCTGTCCCGCTTTCATGCTTTGTTCGCGGCGGGAAGTCCAAAGCAGTGCGCCAGCAGCTGGTTCTGCTCGCGCACGGTCCACGCGCCAGCAAAGCCAAGTCCCTTGCGCAGCCATAGCATGGCCTCGAAGCCGCAGATCGTGCGCTGGGCCGTGTGGAACGCGCGGAAGCCACCCACCCGCGGCATCGCGCGCTTGACCCGGAAGTGGTCGCTCTCGATCCCCTGCTGCAGATGCTTGGTGACGTAGTGGACCGGCGTGCGGGGCAGCAGGCCCTCCATCCGGCTCTCGGCGATAGCTGAGGGGTACGGACCAGCGCCATCGGTGCCGATGCGGTCCGGGGCGAGCAGCGGCTGATCCTGGAGCATCTTGCGGAAGAACCGCTTGGCCGCGTCGAGGTCGCGTGGGGCGGTGAGCAGGAAGTCGACCGCCTGCCCATGCTTGTCGACGGCGCGGTAGAGATACCGCCACTGCCCCCGCACCTTGACGTAGGTTTCGTCGATCCGGACCGATCCGCAGTGTGGCCGACGGAACTGCCGCAGCCGCTTCTCCACCAGAGGCGCATAGGCGAGCACCCACCGGTTCAGGGTGGAGTGATCCACCTCCAGACCGCGTTCCAGGAGGATCTCCTCGATGTCGCGGTAGCTGAGCGGATAGCGCAGGTACCAGGAGACCGCCTGGACGATCAGCCCCGCCTCGTAATGCCGGCCCCGGAAGTCAGCCTTGGCGCGCTGCTTGAGCTTGGCGGCGATGGCGGACAGGATCAGGGGCCAGCTCCTAAACGGAGCGGCACGCTGAGCAGGTATGGCTAACGGCCCGTGAACGGCGACCCATTCCTATTTGCGACAGGCCCAGTTTGTGCACGTTTCCTGGATATGTCGTGGAGATTGGCGCCCTTCGTTAGATTACGGCTACTCAGAGCAGACGAGTATGGTATATAGCGACTTGCTAATGCAAACGGAGAAAGAAAAAATGAAGTATTATTGCGCCGTAGCTTTGAGCATGACATCATTTTTAATAGATTTTTCTTGTAACGCTGGAGTAATTGACGATTTAAGTTTCTGCAAGAATGACAAAGATCCACCTGCTTCACTGAAAGCGATAGCTGCCAAAGGCCCCGATGGAGAAATGAGAGGCATGGCCTCGGCCGCCGATCTATATCAAAGAGCTGTCGGCGCAGCTAAAGCAGGAAAGGATGAGATAGCTATAAGTTGGATAGTTTTATGTCAATGGCACAATCCATCTGTTCAAGCTGATATAAAACTAAATAGAGAACAAATTTTGAGCATACTTAAGAAAGAAGATTATTGATAAATATCAAATATATCTGACAAGTTACAAGTTTCTAGTTCCATAAACCACACTCTGAAGAGTGCTTTTCATAGAATATAGGTCCGCTACGCAACGTACCTTTGCAGTAATAAGTATAATGCATCTGACCGGCAAAGTCTTTGTGAGCGTTTTCCCACATCCCTGTACTATCTGGGATCCCTTCGCCAGGCAATAAATCAATCTGAGAATTTGGATGACCTGCTAAGGCTGCTGCAATCAGCTTATCGCATTCTCCTTTTCGAGTATGGCCCCCTGATAACTCGCCGCTATCTACCGGCCCCCAAGGCACCTCCGAAGACCATTTTTCGACGCCATGCGCCGGGACGCGGCACGATGCATAACAAGCGTCTGCAAACGGAACACTAACATCAATCCCTGCTTTTACGCCCCACTTGCTGATTAAGTTCATCATAAAAGATGATTGGATGAGGCTGTTGTTTCCGCCGCCGAGGGTTCCGCCATGAACAAGAGCTATTATTCTACCATCTTCATTAAAGACGGGACCCCCGCTATAACCAGGCTGCAGAAATCCATCTGCATTGTAGAAACCGTTATTATCTTGTAAGTTCGCGATGTTAACTAAGGCTGGCGTTAAACCACTTTGTGCCGGAAATCCTAATACTACTGCACGATCAAGTACGTTTACGGGTTTAGAAGAAATAGTTACTGCATAACGACAAGAAGCAGACTGCGGCAACTGCCACAACGCGACATCATTTTTTTCATCCGCCTCTCTCAACTTCATCTGGAAGCGAGTTCCGTCTCGTTGGCCAATGATTGCCCACATTTTCTGGGATGGATCAACCTTCAGATGCGCAGCAGTAATAACGTAACCATCATGAGACACGATAAAACCCGTACCGCTGTCGATGAACGCGCCACTACTATCGTTGACCTCCAAGTAAACTACAGCTCTGGTATTATTTTGCAAAATATCATTCGGTGAGGCTGCATAAGATGCAGTTGCAATCATCGCAAGGGCAAAAGACACGGCACGCGACATCGAAAACTCCATTTCAGGCGACTTTGAGAAAGGAATTCAATGCAAACGTGCAAGGGACATATTCTTCTCCGACATGTCGATGTGAGTCGAAGGGTTTCGTACTAAATCGCCTTTCGGAAATGATGCTTGAGTGCCCATCCGCAGATTGATTTCCGCCAACGACCATAATTTGATCATTGCCAAGACTGCTCTCAAAAAAAGCGACGTGGCCTAAGCCTAAGGTTTTTCCAGATTGCTTGTCATAACAAGTAAATACTACTAAATCACCTTGAGCTGGTGTATTTGTTTTAAGAAATTTTCCCGAATTGACAAATGATTGTGAAGATGCGCTATCCGTTCCTTTCTTGTTATTTCTTTCGATGCACCAATTCGCAAAAGCCGCACACCAGTTGATCATGTCATTCTGTGCTCGAAGACTTGTAGCACTGAAGAACTCTTTTACAACAGGGTTCCAAGCTGCAGGCGCAGGCCACTGCGAGATGGCTTCGGGATCAGACTGCGAGTATCGATCTATAAAGCTTTTAGCTATCGCAAAAGGGGTTGCACCCTTTGGAGTAGAGTCCAGTATCTTTTTGGCTTTTGCCATCTGTTCGGCGTTAGGTTTTCGATACCCATACACTTCTGGATCGTCTAATGTTGACAGCGGCGGCAATGGCAACTGATCAAATTCCGCCTCGACGCCAATAGTTTGGCCTGATGGCTGAGCATAAACCTTCTGACCGATAACGGTCGCACCAAATAAAGGAATGCCAAACGTGAGAGCGCGGCGTGAGAGCATGATTTGGCTCCACAATCTTGATATGGCAACCTAGTGTTAACATTCGCATCGAGTCGCCGCAATAAGTGGCAATGAATTTTTTTTCCTCGATCATAGCGATCATAAACGACCGTTTCCAAGCGCCTTTCCCCGGGGCGGCTAACTCTTTGCAGAAATTGAAGCAGGATCACGCTTAAGCGCGCGCTCGAAACATCCGATCGGTTTTGACAAGGTTTGGCAATCCTTGCCATGATGGGTGAGGAGGTGCCGCCATGGCGACCATGAACGTATCGCTCCCCGACCCGATGAAGGATTGGGTTGAGGCCCAGGCCGGAACCGGCCGCTACGCGAACGCGAGCGACTATGTGCGCGATCTGATCCGCCGCGACCAAGACAGGCTCAACAAGATCGCCGAGCTGCAACGCCTGGTCGATGAGGGGCTGGCGAGCGGCATCAGCTCCCGCACCCCCGACGAAATCCGCCAGCTCGGCCGCGATCGGCTGGCGGCCATTCAGGCCAAATGATTTTCCGCACCTCACCGCAGGCGGACGAGGACATTGCCGACGCCTATGTGGCGGGCGCGCTCCGCTTCGGCGCAGCGCAGGCCGATCGCTATCAGGACGGGCTGTTTGCGGTCTTTCAGATGCTGGCCGACAATCCCCTGATCGCGCGCGAGCGCCGCGAGCTGATCCCGCCTATGCGCCTGCATCCCTACCAGGCCCATATGATCGTCTATGTCGAGGAGGGGGCAGGCGTCCTGATCGTCCGCGTCCTGCACGGCCGGCAGGATTGGGAAAGCGCCCTCGCGTGAACACGCTGCTCAAAATGCGGGGCAAAAAGCTTACCTTCTGATCCTAATTCTCAGAAGCCAAGATCGCCCGTCGCCAGCTTCCGATCGCGCTCGGCGAACTCCGCCTCGTCGGCCGGAAACATCATCTGCAGGCCTTCGGTCGCGGCCCGCTCCTGCACCTGCTCGACGAACGGGCGCAGCTCATGCTCGTAGTCACGAAAGGCGCTGCCATAGTCGTCAGGATGGCGTTCGAGAGCCTCAGCCAGCCTGCCGGCGCCGATGATGGCCATCGACCCGCCCAGGCCTGCGAGCGGGGAAGGGCAGTAGCCGGCGTCGCCGACGAGAGCGACGCGTCCCTGTGACCAGGTCGGCATCCGGATCTGCGTCACGCGATCGAAATAGAAGTCGTTGCCCTCGCCCATGCACGCCAGCATGTCCGGCACTTTCCAGCCCAGTTGATCGAAATGATCGTGGACCAGGCGGCGCTGTTGTGCCTTGTCGCGATAGTCGTACTCGATCTGGCCGGCCGTGCGGAAACCGAAGCCTATGTCGGTGCGGTCGCTATATCCGTTGAGCATGGCCGTACGGCCGGGGACGCTGAAGACTTCCGATTTGTTGGCCGGGAGGAGCCCGGTCTCCGGCACCACTTTGAGGTAGAAATAGCCGCCCATGAAATAGGTGTACTGGTCGCCATCGCCGAACACGAGCTTGCGCGTGTTCGACCGATTGCCGTCGCAGCCGAAGACGAGCGCAAAATCACGACGGCTGCCATCGTTGAACGTCGCGGAGACAGCCTCGGCATTCTGGTCGAGCTGTGCGATCGAGCGTTCGAACAGAAGCTCCACCTTGCCTTCGATCGCGCCGGAAAGGATGTCGAGCAGGTCGTCGCGGTGAATTTCATACCTAGGCCCCATCTGGGCCTCTTCGTCCGGGCCAGGGCCGACAGCGCCGAGCGTCGTGTTGTCCGCATCCTTGAACTCGAAGGCCCGAGGGGGCAGCGCCTTCGCCAGGACGGCGTCCATCAAGCCCATGCGCGTCAGGATGCCGATGGTTTCGCCCTCGATGTCGACGGGCGTGCCGCCACGCCGCAACCCTGGTGCGGCCTCGATCATCGTGACGCCGTATCCTAGCCGATGCAGCCAGTAGGCCGTGGCGAGCCCGGCGAAACTCGCCCCGCTGACGAGAGCGGTCCGAGGAGCGCCTGACGACGCCCCTGCTATCGTGGTTGACGGCGCCATGGCGTTCCCTTCAAACTAAACTCGATCTAAAACTATACCGAGTATGCATTTGCATGAGCACGTCGACAAGACCTGTGCCGGACAGGCGGACCCGGAAGCGTCAGGCGACACGCCAGGCCATTTCTGATGCGGCCACGCGTCTGTTCATGGAGCAGGGGTTCGATCGGGTGACGGTCGACCAAATCGCCGAGGCGGCCGATGTCGGACGCATGACCGTGTTCAACCATTTCCCCCGTAAGGAGGACATGTTCTTCGATCGCGAGGGCGAGATCCGCGAAACCATGGCGGCAGCGATCGGCGAACGGGCGTCAGGAACCAGCCCGATCGCGGCGCTTCGACTGCTCGCGCACCGTTTGATCGCGGAGCGGAACCCGCTCATCCCCTTGTCGGAAGAGACCTTGCGCTTCGTCGCGACTGCATTGGCCAGTGAGGCGTTGAAGGCGCGCGTGCGTCAGCTGTGCAGCGAGTTCACGCAAGACCTCGCGGCGATGCTGGCGGTGTCAGCAGGTCGATACACGGACGATCCCGACGGGCATCTGGCAGCAGGCCTGATGGTAGCGACCTGGTGCGTGGCATTCGCCGAGGGTCATAAGATCGCTGCCCAGCCTGGAGAGACGGATGCAGCCGAGGCGACCTTCCTGCAGTTGATCGATAAGGGGTCCAAGGCGGTCGAAGCGGCTCTAGCTGGAACGCCCTATGTGGAGGGGGTTCTGTAACGTCCGCCTGCGGCAGACGCCGTACCTCCTACACCGTCATGACGGCATACGGACCCGACGATGAACCGCATGGAGAGGGCCAAGCAGGAGGCCGATCGGCTGAGTAAGGCCATTCGGACCACGCCGGATCAGCGGACGGCTGCCCAGCATGAGCTGGTCAACTTGGCCGCCGAGGAGACCCTGCTCGTGCGCCTCATGCGGCTGGATCAGGACGAATTCCCGGTCACGACCGACCCCGTTCCTCGCATCGTGGAGAGCGCGCAGCGCCTCGTGGACATCCTGGTTATGCAATCGGAGTACAAGGCGGGCGACCGGATTGGTGCGCTCCTCGACCTACAGGAGGACGTGACCGCCTACCGCTTCCTGGCGGAGCAGAAGGCCAACCCGAATTGACCGGGGAGGAGAAAGCGACCCGGTTTTCTTGTGTCAGGATAACCGGAAACCCCGCGGCGGCAGCCCATTCTGCGTTTCGCCCCGGCGGAGGCTGACGGTCCTTGCGAGCCTCATAGCAGATCAGCCGTCGCTATTATGCCATGCTATCTGCGAAACTTGGGAGTCCAGCTCTCGATCAGGTCCTCGTCACTTTCATCGCTATCAGGATCGTCGACTTCGCCCAGCTGGTCACAGGACAACACGGTCAAGGTTCGCCCGTATTCACCCAAACCAATGACCTGTTCCCGGATCGCATAACGACGCTCGCCACCCATCCAGTCGTTAAGTAGGCCCTCTCCAGTCTCCTCCCTGCCCAGACGAATGTTGTCAGCGTCAGCATTGAAGGTGAAGGTGGCGGATCCCGAGGGAACTGGCGAACCCTTTCGGAGCCAGCTCAGACCCTTAGCTTCCTTCATGCCATCCGACAGGAAACAATAGTCGATAGCAGGGCCGGTGCTAGCAATGACGGCAACAGCATCACGCGTCAGGCTGGAGTAGCGGATACCTGTAGCGGACAGCGATGTCTCACAGGCGTCCGAAAGGTGCTTGATGACGTACAGCCCAGCAGGGTGCTTGTTGAGCTCACGTCGAAATGGACCCTCCGGCATGAGCAGAGCAGCCGCAAAGAAATCCGCTTCTTGCTCATATGGGTCAGCCGAAGCAAAGCCTGCGCGCGACGAGTGCACTCCCGCTGTTAACAGGGCATCGCAATGCCCATCGATAAAGTAGTGTCCTAATTCGTGGGCAATGCTAAAATTTTGAAAACCGACATTTTTGATCTTTGTTGCATACATGATGCCGAAAACATCACGCACCATGACCAGCATACCGGACACGCCATCATGTAAGTCAGGTTTTGGCTGGACGACGATATCTTTCTGAGCGGCAATATCTTTCGGGTCGACCCTAAGGCTCGAGATATTCAAATCCCGAAGAACGAGAGCTGCAGTACCCTCTGCTACTGCGCGCCTGGCCAGTCGAGATTTGATAGCCATTCTCAGTCTTTTTTCTGGCTACGTAGCAAAAGCATGCTCACGAAATCCTCAGTTAGTCTGAGATCTTCAGCGGTAAGTTTATGCTGATCCCTATGCAATCGGCCAACAGCTCCTGAGGCATCCGGATCGTCAGCTCGGCCAAGGAGATAGTCGGTCGTCACAGCAAGGGCGCTCGCGAGCCGCTTCAACGTATCAAAGGACGGTTTTCTGGCTCCGGCCTCGAAATGCGAAACCGAACTTGGGGGTAGGCCTGCGGTAGCCGCCAATTGGCTTTGTGTGAGCTTACGCAATTCGCGGGCGGCTTGGAGGCGATGCTGGAAGATATCCCCACCCTCTGCTGTGGACATGGCTTTCTCGACATATTCTTCTTGACGGATCCGCCATGAATCCGCATCATGGCGATAACGGCAAGTATGCCATGGCGATATCGCTTAGAGCAAGGATGAAGGGACTGGGTAATGGAACATGATCGTGAAGGTATCGACCATCGGCATGAAGGGACGGGGGAACTGAGCCACGGGCCGGGTACAAAGTCGGTGCGAGTGCACATCAACCGGGAACCCTACGAGTCTCCCAATCCGACGACTGGGGAAGCACTCTACAAGCTGGGAAAAATCCCCAAGCATGAAAAGCTTTACCGGGAAGTGAGCGGCGACGCAGAAGATGAGCGCATCTTCCGTGATGAAACGGAGGTCAATCTAACGCCGAACGCTCATTTCTACAGCCAAGAAGCTGTCGACATCATTGTCAACGGCGACGAGCACGAGATCGATACCAAGGAAATCACTTACTCCCGAGTAGTGGGCCTGTATCTCGGGAGCGGCGGCAAACCGTCCAATGAGTTCCTCGTCAAATACTCCCATGGACCGGCGGAAAACCCGAGCGGGACATTAGCACCAAGTCAAACTGTAAAGGTGAAAGATGACATGCGCTTTCGGGTTGCAGGAACTGGCGAATCATAACGCCTTCCTCAAGGATTACGATGAAACGGGGTACCACGTCGACTTCATCGGCGGGTATCTCGTCTTCTACGGGCTGCCCTATCTCGACAATGCTGGCCATCTTCAGCACGGAGATTGGGCGAGCCCGCTGGATCTGAATGGATACGTTATTGATCCCCCAACAAATCACCAGGCGTGGTGGCGGGGTAGCCGGCCGTGCGATCAAACGGGTCGCGAACTGCGGCTTGGTGGCGGACAAGGCCTAGTCACGATCACGCCGGAGCTTGTGACCGACTTTTCATTCTCCTTTAAACTGCAAGACGCTAACGGCACACCGCGCGCTTACCAGTCGTTTGAAGAAAAGGTTCAGACGTATCTGGACGCGATCATAGGCCCGGCTATGGCTGCCTATCCGGAGGCTACGCCATTGCGAGGCATTGCAATTAAGGCGGCTGCCCAAGGATCGCCGCTTCGCTTCCCGGATACACTGTCGGCCCGGTATAATATTAATGATATTTCAGCGCGGTTGCGCGGTAGAAAAGTTGCGATCATCGGTTTGGGGGGCACAGGATCTTATATCCTCGACTTTCTAGCGCGGACGCATCTGGAAAAGATCGCGCTGTTCGACAGCGACAAAGTCCATGTGCACACGATTTTTCGGTTTCCCGGCTTCATCGCCCAGGCCATTGGGAAGCTGAAGGTTGAGGCGCTATCGCAGAACTACGGGCAATGGCATGCCGGGATTGAAGCGTTCCCAGAGCGGATCACGCCGGAGAACCTTGAGCGGCTTCGCGAATATGATTTCGTTTTCGTATCTGTAGATGACGGCCCGTCCCGCCGTTTGATCGTGGACTGGCTCAGCTCCAACGGCATTCCATTTGTCGATTGCGGTATGGGTCTGACTCGATCGGCGGTTGGTCTCAGCGGGTTCATTCGCATTACCGGGACCGACCGTAGAGCCTTCGAGGACAATGTCGGAACGGCCAGGCTTCCAGCCGAGAATGCCAAGGAGGATGAGTACCGCAAAAACCCCCAGATCACCGAACTAAACGCCCTGAACGCAACGATGGCGATGATTCGGTTTAAGCAGCATTTTGGCTTATTTGATTGGGAGGGTGATGAGACCTCGTATATTTTTGATACGGCTACGTTCGAAATAGACTGAAAGGCGGACGCGGTGAAATTTAGATACCAAGCTGTTGAGCGCTTACCGAAGCCGCTAAAGGAAGGCATCGTATACCACAGCGCGGAGTACGAGGTCGGCGCGCTGCTATGTGCCTGCGGTTGCGGTCATCGCGTCAGTTTGCTCGTCCCGGACAGTCATAAAGTGGAATCCACAAATGGGATGGCGACAATCAGCCCGTCCATCTCAGTATGCGATGCCCCATGTAAATCCCACTACATCATAACTGCCGGTGAAGTCGAATGGCTACCAGCTTTTTCGGCTTCATTGGCGGCCTCAACTATGCGGGACCAGATCGCTCGGCATGCAGAGCGCGATGTGAAGCGCCTCACCTGGACGCAAAAGCTCTGGGCCTCGATCGTTGCTACCTACAGAAAGCTCAAGGCAGCAATGTTCGGGCGGAGCCAGTAAATACCGCCAAACAAATCACCCAAAGCCTTCCGCGCGCGCAGCGTTATACGCCTGCGCCGCTGATGCTCCGGCCGGTCATGCAGCATGTGGCATCGCTGGCAGAGTGCCGCGAGGTTGGCATCCGTGTTGTCGGCCGTGTCGTGGTTGCGATGCGCTGTCGCCAGTACCACCCGCGTTACCTTCACCAGTCCGGCAGCCAGGTCCGCCGGGATGGGAAGACCACGGCGTAACATCCAACCTCGGCCGTCGCGCCAGCGCTCCGCTTCGCCGTCCCACCATCGGCCATCGCCGAGGTGTTGCACGTTCTGAAGATGCGGCCTGCCGCAGCCCTCGCAGCGGCCGCCCGCTCGTACGAAGCGGATAACGGCTGAGAGCTGCTTCCAGTCGATCGGGTAGAAGTAGCGATGCTCGCGGCGGATCGGCATCAGGGATCCGTGTCCTGCAACGGGGTGGCCTTCACCCGCTTGGCGATCCGGGAAAGGGTCGAGCGGCTGCAGCCTGTGGCGGCCTGGATCTGGCTCCAGGGAGAGCCGGTCCTAAGCATGGCCGCGATACCCTCGTTCCGCTTCTTGTCCTCCTGACGGCCCCGATAGAGGCCCGCAGCCTTGGCCCGGGCCTGGCCTTGCGCCTGACGACGGCGCCGATCGTCGTAGTCCTTGCGGGCCACTGCCGCGAGGACATCGAGCAGCATGCCGTTGATCGCCTGGAACACGCGCCCAGTGAACTCGTCGGCCGGTGTCGCGAGGCTCCAGGAGGTAGGCAGGTCGAGCGCGACGATGCGCACCCGCTTGGCATCGATCTCTGTCCGCAGCTTCGTCCAGTCATCCGAGGTGAGGCGAGACAGGCGGTCGACCTGCTCGATCAGCAGGACGTCCCCCGGGCGGCAGTCCTTCAGTAGGCGGAACAGCTCCGGCCGCGCCAGCGTCGCCCCGCTCTCGTTCTCGACATAGGCCGCGGCAATCGCCAAGCCGCGCTCATGCGCGAAGGTATCGAGCTGCGCCCGCGCCCTGGTCGCGTCCTGTTCAGAGGTGGAAGCGCGCAGATAGGCGCGGACGAACATGATACCTGCCAATCGGTTCGATTAGGATAGGTATCAAGATATCGGTTCGATATGAATGGTCAAGCTGATTATATGAGACCATCTGTCATTTGGTTCGATTGAGGCATACCCAAAACGGATCGTCGTTTTGTGCCTGCCTTCCTTTGCGCACTTTCCGTTTTTCGGTGCAGTCCTCTACAGGACTGCAACCGTGATCCTGGCCAGGCGGGCAGCCAAAAGGAAGCAGATCCAGAAACGACCGCCTAATGTCCAACAGGAGTTTTTATAACGTTATCTCCCTTCCTCATGAACAAAACCATCTTTCCGTCCGGTGAAACAAATAGACCTTTCGGATCTTTGACTGTGACATGCACATGTTGCTCCACATAAGGGGGGTACGCAGGCTCCATCTTGCCGTTTCGTTTTACTAATTTGTGCAGGTCGTCTGCAGTCCCTATCTGCTCACCTGCGGAAACTTTAACAGAACCGCTGCGCTGCAAATTGGCGCGTATAGACTCTGAAGGAGTGAAGTAAAACTCCTGAACAGTGTAACCATCCGACGTTTTTATTATAAGACCTTCTAGCCCAGAGACATGAGCAATTCCAACGACTGTCCCATTGGTGATAGCAAAAATCGGATCCCCGATCTTATCGAGGAAATCGATACCACCATGAAGGCGGTATCCACCAGGATAGTCTTTGTCTTTACGTTTATCTAAGAACTCTCCTCCCTTTCTTATCTGCCCTGTAGGTGTTGGGTCATGGTACGCAGCAACTGCATCTTTCCAAGGTAAGCCCAGTTTCGATCCTGGTTTGATGAAAAAGGAGTCGCTTCTCTTAGCTTCGAGCCGTTCCCACTCTTGCATCTCCGGAGTCTTGAAGTTCCGTTCCATCTTCCTCAATTCATCCTCCGTAGGAACATTCCGATCCCCTGATGTTACAGGGTGGTGCTCCTCAGGCCGGGAGGGGTCATAAGTATAATAGTGTCCATTTTTGCTGTTGCCTTCGTAACCAATTCCAGCGTTCACCTCACATGCAGCGGTGCCACGTTCTGAACCACCGTTTGTCATTATTGAACAAAAAGCTTTCTCTAATTCCTTTGCCGCGTGCCCTATTCCTCGGCCGACGTTGGCGATTTCGTCGCTGCCTTTCCGGGCAGCTTTGGTTGCCTCTTCATTCAGTTTTCTTGCTCCGTTATCGATATCCTTACCTGTCTGGCCGCAGTCTTTTAGCCTTTCTATGCAGGTCGCTGACGCGGTGGGCACACACGCGAAACATGTCAAGGATGCAGCAGCGAGTATTTTCGCTATTAGCCTCTCTGTCGACTGTCGCATTGGAGTAGCTCATGGTCGGATCGAAATTCTTACAATATACGTTGCTGCACACCGAACGCCAGTGCCGACTGGCTTACAGAGTTCAAAAAATACAGTGCGCAGAACAGCCCCCGTCATAGTACTGTCCTCATGAAAGACGTGGTTCTAAGGTGGTGTTCGTCGGCAAGGAAGATTGGTCGTTCGGCGACGGTCAGCCTTGGTAGTAGCCCTCGGCACGAGCAGCCGGTTGAGTAGCAGGCCAATCAGTAGGTGCAGCGCAGCTCACGCCTTCGCCGCGCTACTCCGTCTGGTTTCGCTCCCGGCAAGGCTGCGCCTCGATTTATTCCCGCAAAAGGCAACTGCCGTGGAGCGCGCAACATGACGCCTTCCTGCCCCTCAAGGGGATACCCAAAACGAACCTACTGGGAGATGCTGGCGGTCAGCAACGAGCTGCCTACTCGACGGCGGCATCAATCCACCCCTCCGGAGCCTGGATCTTTGCTTCGATGCCGGCGTGCTCCGAAAGGAGTGAGAGTAGGTTCGCTCCACTGATCAGCTCAAGTGGCTTGCCGTTGGCGAACTCGAATGCCGCCTTGCCGTAGCCGCTCGTGCTCACGAGGATGCCTTTCGAGGCGCCTTCGTTCATTACGGTGCCATAGAGGTCCCTGACGGCGCTGACCCCGACCGTGTGCTTGTAGCGTTTGGCCTGGATCACAACCTTGCCGCCGAAGATGGGGCGCTGGTCGAAGGCTACACAGTCGACGCCACCGTCGCGTGACGCCTGCGTCAGCCGCGCTTCGAGCCCCATGCGCTCGAATAGATTTGTGATCAGGGACTCGAATTCGCCGGGCGTCAACTCCATCAGGTTGGGCCGACTGTCGAGGGTCGAGAGCACGTCCGCTTCTTGGATGAAGCGGTGATCGACCATGTTGATGTCGACGATCGGCTTCACCGCCACGAGATCGGAAGGGTGGCCCGAGACGTGGGCTCGGAGCTGTTTCAAGCAAGTGGTTGGCTCGACGCGGTCGAGGTTAATCTGGGCGAACTGCTCGGCCGACACTCGCACGGAGACGAGACAGGGGCGGATCGGTCGACCCGTCGCGCGATCAATCGTCGAGACGAACACGCTTACCACCGCGCTCTCAACCACCCGAGCCTCGTCCGAGGCGAAGGCTTCGTGTAGGAGGCGCAGGGCGGTCTGCGCCAGCACCTGAGCATAGAGGGCCTGTCGTGTCTTCTCACTGCGCTTGGTCTCGACGATTTCGTCGTTAGACCTGACGTAGCGGTACTTCTCAACCGTTGGGATCGCGTCGTCCATCGCGGGGATCTCGTAGTCGACGACGAGCTGCTTGGACTCCGGCGAGAAGGCGATGCTGTGCTCCTGTGGAAAGCATTCGGGGTACTCGGAGCGCTGGAACACGGCTTCGAAGTAGGAGACGACTGCCTCTGCATCCCCTGCTTGATAGGCATCTCGCAACGCCGTGATCTCGGTGTTGTGACGTTCCGCCTTGGCCTGCAGGTCAGCCAGCGCAGTGGCGCGCCGCTGTCTGACAGCGTCCAAATCAGCCAAAAGCGCCTCGTGGGACGTCTGAGCCTGCTCTGACAAACGTCGATGACGGGTCCGCGCACCTGGTATCAGCCGCCCAAAGAAACCAAGCGGTGCGGGTAGCAACGTATCCAAGGGTGGTACTGGAGTGAGCCTGAGCGATAGATCGCTGTCGAGATCTCTATCCGAGACGTGCTTCAACAGGGCGTCGAAGTCCACTGTCAGATCGGTCGACAGTGCAGCGCGCAAAATACCGTTCAGCTCCTCAATCTGATGAGCTAGCAGATCGTTCTCCGACTGCGCCTCTTCATGGCGCGCTTCGAGGTATGCTTGGCGCTCCAGCTTATCCAACTGTCGAGCCGTCTGAGCGGCCGCGCGTTCCTGTAACCGCGCTTCCTGCGCAGCTGCGCGAGCATAGCGCGCCTCAGCGCGTTCTTGGTTCCTGCGGGCACGATCAGCTTCCCTCGCCATCTTATTGAGGGTGCTGATGAAACTCCGAGCCACTGCGATCCTCCGATTGTTGGTCGGAGGATGCGACGCTTAAGCTAGGGTTGTCGAGGGGGAGGCCAATTCTATCTCCTGAGTCCGGATGTAACGCTGGAACAATGCGATGCCGTGTGACGGTGCCTCGCGCTGTTATGAGCCCATCACCGATGAGCACCTGCAACGCCTCGCTCAGCTCGTGCTTCTCGTGTTCGAAGGGCTGTTTGACCGCCGCCCGGACACATCCGGCCGCTACCGGGGCCGGCTCCTGATGCTCGCCCTCTGTCAAGGCGCGGCGCAGCACCGGGTGGACGGCCGACACGGGGTGAAAGATCTCGACGTGTGGGGTTTCTTCCGGCCGCATCCGGGCGGCCGCTTCCCTGTCCGCTGGCGGAAGACGTGCGACTTCGGCCCCTCGGCGCTCGGCAACCACCCCGACGATGCGGGCTACGCCGGGCGCCGGATCGACGTTCTCGGCCGCTCCATTGAGGCAGAAGCCGGCGAGAGTGGTGCAGGAGATGTCCGGCGCTACCTTGCCAGTGCCCGAACGCGAACGGCCTGGCATCTCGCCCAACGCCCCGTAATCGGACTGTACCCGGCCCCGCTGTTCGGCACGCAGGTGTGGCCGGTCGGCCCCTAAGCTTTGCTCGCGGACCCGCCTCACGGTGATGCCGACTGGGTATCGATGGGGCGCGCTGCCTGGCACGTCGAAGATTATGGAGCGCCTCCGCGGCCTGCGCCGTCCTCTCCCCCGCGGATGATTTTTCGGCCCTCAATAAGGGCCTCTTCCTGGCTTCCGGTAAGCAGACGGTATCGGAAGCTAGGCGGCCAACGTGGGGCGGCAAACGCGCTTCTGCCAGCCGCAGCCCAGTTTGTGGCAAGCCCATCACAGGCGAGATGTCAGCGTGTCAACAATTCAGCGCGCTGACGCGTCATCAGGACAACTCGTTGTGGTGTCAGCGCGTTTTCACGATGCGTCCTTTGCCCTTCTTCACCAGGAGATCGTTGATCGCTTCCATCATCACGTCTTGGGTCGTCATGTCGGCGTCGAGACCCACGAGTTTGATCATGCGATAGATTTCGGGCTCGACCCAGACGGTGATCCCACGCGCACCTTGCCGCGTGGCCGGGCGAGGGGTCTTCGTGTCCTTGGTATTTTTGGTGGCGCGCCGAGGCGAAACCTCGGTCTGCACAGGCTCAGCGGCGGGCTCTGGTTCTATGGCTGCTGGCGGCTCATCACGGCGTCCAGTAGAGACACTGTCGGTAACGGCTGCTCGGAGGCTGAAACGGGGCGCAGCGTTCATCAGGCAGCCTCAACGCCGGTCTGCGGAAGAGGCAGCCCCATCAGATTGGCCGTCCATCGGAACAGCTCATCAATTTCAGAGGCTGCCCTGCCCGCTGGTTCGATCTCCTGGGCCGTCCTGCCAGGGATGAAGCCGCGCGAGTATGAGACGCGCTGATAGATCGCACCGGAATAAACTGGGATGTCGCGCTCGCGCAGACCGGCACGCGCTTCCTCCAAGTCGAATTCGGTTGACGTATTGCACGCGTTGAAGACCACCCAAGATGGCTTGCGCGCGATGGTTGTGAGGTCGTGTGTCTGTCCGATCGCATCGATGTCGAGGATCGAAGCGCGACACGGTATAAGGATCAAATCGGCGGCCTTACACGCCACGAGAGCCGGCCGGTCCGCATGCGGCGCGGAGTCGATGAGCAGCAAATCTAAGCCGCCGCCGGCAGCCTGAGCCTTTACGTGATCGAGCTGCTCGGCCGACGTGACCACCGCTTCGGGGTGATCTTTCCGCCGCTCGGACCACTTCCAAGCCGATGACTGGGGATCGAGGTCCGCAATGGCAACCTGAAGCCCAGCACGGTGTGCCGCTACCGCAAGGTGTAGGGCAAGTGTCGTTTTCCCGGCCCCTCCTTTTTGTGAAACCAGGGCGAGCGTACGCATCGCGTTGACCTTCTGACAGTGTGACGGGCTGACGGGCTGACGTAGCATCGCGACAGCTTGTTAACAGGACATCACCAAAACGCGGTGTCGGCGCAACCCGTTTTGTCGTTGACCCGTCAGGTTGTTGACACGTCAGGTTGTTGACACGTCAACGTGTCGGCTCGACAGCGCGATGCCATTCCGATGGGCTGAGGAAGTGCCCGTCAAGCATCAGGCCGACCGACCCTCTAGGTCGTATAAGAATTTTTGTGAAAAACGCTTATCCTGGGTATGCTCAGGTCGACGACGGGGGCCCCATGGCGACCATGACCATCTCTCTGCCCGACCCGATGAAGGAGTGGATCGAGGCGCAGATCAAGCAAGGCGATTATGCGAGCACGAGCGACTATGTCCGCGATCTCGTCCGCCGCGATCGGGAGCGGCGTGCCCGTCCAGAACTGACGCTCGAGGATCTGCGCCAGATCGTGGATGACGCTCGCGCCAGCGGACCGAGTGGGCGCAAGGTCCCCGAGATCCTCGCCCGGGCGAAGAAGCACGCGCAGGCCGCTCAGCCGCTGGATGAGTGACTACACTCTCACGTGGAAAGCCGAGGCGGACCTGTTCGACATCGCCGTTCACGGCTACCGGCAGTTCGGTGTCCACCAAGCCGAAGCTTACGCCGCCGGTCTGGAGCGGGCATTCCAGCTCCTCGCCGACAATCCTGGAATGGGCCGCAAGGCCGACGCGATCCGCCCGGGCGTGCACCGGCATGAGCATGCCTCCCACGTCATCCTGTACGAGGTGGTGACTGGTGGCGTCCTGATCCTGGCCATCATCCATGGCCGCAGCGTGAGGCGGTTCGCGCTGTAGGGGAGGGGCAGCGCTGCAGGACTGCGTTGGCCCGGCATCTCTCAAACGGCCTACGAAACCAGCAGGGCCGATGCGGCTGGTTCCAAGATCGCCCTTCAGCGCTGTGGCGGCGGCGATTGGCTCTCTGGCCTCCCCACCACGTTCAGCGATCCGGACGAGGCCTCAACGTTGACTTAGCCGTGCGTGCCAGCCGACATGCGATGTCCGGCTACGCATCGCCTCGCGCGAGTCGCCGGAAGCATCAGGAGACACCGCCGCCGCAAGTCGACCCCTGAAAAGCCAACGGCCCCCCAGTCGCCAAACTGGAGGGCCGTCAAAACTGTGATGGCCTGTGGGGCCCGTTTCCAATCCCCACAAGCCATGAGATGCCCCCGGGCGTCAAGCGAAAGCGCCAACTTTCGCGACGGTGAGGCTTTGCCTGTGGACCGGACGCCCTAACCGGCGGCCCGGAACGACCTGTCGTGGCCCTACGAGGGCCGAGAAGGGATGTTTGCAGACGAGATCCGCCGCGCCATCGAGGCGGCGAGCCGAATCACACTGCCTCAGGTGACGGCGCAGCTGTGGCGCGCGTTCGGGGACGGACACATCACCGAGGCCGAGGCCGAACGCCTGTCCGCGCTGATCGAGGCGCGCACGCTCACCGGGAAGCCGGCCCGTTTCGGGCAGCCGCCGAGCCCGGCAGAGCCGCAGCCGGTCGAGGCTGGCGATACCCCTCAGGTTCTCCCAGGAAGCGCCAGGCGGTCTGTGGGCTCACGCCCGCGCACGGATGCCTCGATGGAGCGTCGCCGCCGCTGGGCAGCCTCCGGGCGGCTGCCGCCGGGTTTGGCGGCGCGGTTCACCCTGGCCGAGCAGGCGGTGCTGGCGCTGGTGGCGGCCGAGAGCACCCGCCGAGGCGATTGCCGCCTCGCCGTCGGCCACCTCGCGGCGATCGTCGGCGTGGCCGAGACCACCGTGCGCAACGCCATCCGCGAGGCCGGGAAGCTCGGGCTGGTCACCGTCGAGGAACGGCGCATCACCGGCTTTCGCAACGACACCAACATCGTCCGCATCGTCGCGCCCGAGTGGACCGCCTGGCTGCGCCTCGCCCGCAAGACCCATCCCGCGCACCTACCTCAGCAGGTAGCTGGTGCCGAGGGGGGAGGGTGCAAATCCCCAAAGCGCACGCATACTCAAGTTCTAAACCCGTTAGATTCGAGGATAACCCAGCCGTCAAAAGGCTGCCGGAGGGCAGCGGGCGACCTCGATCGTGCGGCACCGTCGAGAATCCGACAGGGTGGTGGAAAGGCCAGAGCCATGCGCTGAGGGTCTGAGCCCGGACGGTCTGACGAACGGCCCTTCACCATCACCGAACCGGCGGCTCACCGGCACCCGCTGATCGATCTGTCATGGCCGTGCGAATCTGCCGGCAAGCCCATCCATGTCGCCACAGATGGGCGGCTCAGTCGGATGCGCAGCTCCAGAATCGAAGGCAGCGCGATCGGCGATGGCCTGCCAGCCTCGCTATTGGCCCTGGCCATGGAGAAGACCGAGCTGCGCCAGCACCTCACAGACGGTCAGGGCATCCGGATAGAGATCCCCATCGAGGCCAGCCGTCGGCGGGATGAGAGGAGGCCGATCACCTGCGTTTCCTCGGCGCCGCGATGACCACCACATGTCTCGGCCGACCTGCGCAGGCTCGAGCTCCCTTCGCACCAGGGTGCACAGGTGTGCAGAGAACATTTTCGAGCCTTTAGGAGCCTTTACGAACCGTTCGGAAGTGCTCGCATTTGTTCGGTTCTGCTTGGCGGCCGGGCAACCCGGGACCGCTAGGCTCCGCATCATGAGCGATCTCGACCCATACGCCTGGGCCGAAGAGGTCGCGCGGGCCCTCAGCCTCGGGGGCGAGCGCGTCCCTTTCCAGCGTGTCCTGCGGGCACACCGGCACGACCTCGATGCCCTGCGCGCGCGGGGCCTGACCTGGCACAGCCTCGCCCAGATCCTGCTGCGTGCCGGCGTCCAGCGCGCGAACGGACGGCCCTACAGCGCCGATCATCTACGCGTCTGCGCGGACCGCCTCGCCCGGGATCCGCCCGGCGATGCTGCGGCGACCGTTCAGGCGGCGGCGACAGGCCAACGCCTTCGCGTACGACCGCCGCGCAGGCCCACACCCCCCAAGCGAACGGCCCCCCCCAGCCCGGAAGCCGCCCACGCTCCGCGTGCAGGCGGATCTGTCGCCACGCCGCCGCCTCCACTGCGCCAATCCCCGATCGCCGACGACAAGGACGTCTCGGTCGACGAGATCGCCGCCGCCCGCGCGCGCCTCAACCAGATCCGCTGAACCACCCCGGAGCCCGATCATGCCTCTGTCCGACCTCGCCCATCTCAGCCCCCCGCGCGAGGACGAGTTCGACCCCCTCGCCGAGGCCGTCGATGACGGCATCCGCGAGCTGTTCCCGAGCAACCCCGACTACGGCGCCTCGATCTACATCGATGCCGACCGGGCCTGGGGGGAGGGCCAGCTCGACCAGCTCCGGGCCGCGTACGCCATGCGCTTTCCTGGCCGCAGGTTCGACGTTCAGGAGCTCTCCCCCCGGACGCTGCGCTACCGCCGCCTGTCGCTGTTTCCGGAGATGGAGCGGCTGTTCCTCATGCAGGGCCATGTCTGCGACCTCGAAGGGCGCCGGACCGACGACCGCGGCCAGTTCCAGGTGCTGTTCGACCGCCAGCAGCGCGACGCCCTCGACCTGAGCGTGTTCGTGTTTTGGGAGATGCTGCGCGTGGCCGGCGCCGATCTCGGCCTCTGGGAGGCTGCCGCCGAGCCGGCCACGCCCGATCATGCGGAGATCGTCGAGGCCGAGATCGGCCTGCAGCTCGGCGCCCTGCTCGGCAGCCTGAACGGGCGCCGGGGCGACCGCCAGATCCCGATCGCGCTGGTCGAACATGCCGGCCTGCTGCTCGGCTGCATGGGGGTGAGCGGCGAGCAGCGCATCCACCTGGCCGAGACGGTCGCGCCGCGCAGCGCCTACGAGGCCGCCCAGCGGGTCGAGACCTGCCGGGCGCTGTTCGGCCGGACGCCCGAGGCGATCGCGGCCCAGATCGCGCGCGAGGTCCGGGACGCGGCCATCGTGTTCGACCATCGCCGCGACTGGCCGAGGGATCACGCCGAGCGCCTCGCACGCGGAGAGGCAATCCCCCCGGTGAGCCCCAGCCTGGTGGCGACGTGGTTCAGCCAGATGCTCATCGCCCTGCGCAAGGCCGCCTGGGAGGCCGGCGCCTGCGGCGCCAGCCCGGTGGCGGGCCATGCCCTGAGGCGTGAGCTCGCCGTCCACCCGCAGCCGGTCGGCGCGCCGGTCATCCCCAAACCCTACCGAACCGCCACGGTGCCGGTCTTTTACGAGCGCGCCGCCGAGACCCTGGCCCAGCGCCTGTCCGAGGCGCATGGCGGCTGGGTCACGCGCGACCAGATCACCGGCGACTTCACCCCGGAACTGTGGCTCGGGGCCGCCCTGCACGGCTCGACCCTGGACCACGATCTGCCGTTGGATGACCCCGAGCCCGACCGGGACCTCGCCGCGTGGATCGGCAGGCTCAAGCGCACCGGCCACGCCTATCTCGATTACGACCGAGCCCAGTGGCTGCTCGATCTCCTGGACGAACCGACCCCGATCCAGGAGCGCTTCTTCTTCAGCCAGTTCTCGGAGACCGTATGGTTGAGCCTGATCGAGGCGGCCGGAGAGATGAGCGCCGACGGCGACCTGCTGGAGATTACCTACACGTGGTGCACCGATCCGGCCGAGCCCTGGGCGGCGCGGCGGAGCGCTAAGCTCCTGGCGCTCCGCGGCCCACTCCTGAGCTTCCCGGTCTGCGAGGCCGCAGACTGGGCCCGCAAGGCGGCGGTCATCCGCGAGCAGCTCGGGTTTCTGGCTCCGGAGGCGCGGTCGCAGCGACGGCGGGCCTGAGCGGTCCGAGCGTCCAGGGCGCCGGGACGTAGCCCCGGCTCTGCCGCTGCCAGCGGGTCGGCGGCCAGTCGAGGCGGTAGGCCGTGCCGGCATAATGCAGCACGGCCTTCACCACCTCGCGTGGGGTGTTGGGGAAGAACAGCCCGACCTCGTTCTGCAGCTGCGTCGCCGAGAACACCGGCAGCTCGATCTCCAAGGGCTTGAGCCGAGCGCTCTGCTCCTTCGTGGGATGCTTGTTGATCTGGCTGCCCCGGAGCTTGCGC
>NZ_CP090351.1 GCF_021398735.1 Methylobacterium oryzae | reverse complement strand
GCGCCTCGCACTGCTCGCGCACCGCGTCCGGGTTGAACTCGGGCTTGGTGAGCTTCGGCCGCACAGGCGCCGGGATGTCGTGGTGCATCAGATCCATGATGCGCAGGTTGCGGTAGAAGATCTCCCGCTTCTCCTTCTCGGAGCAGAAGTCGGCGAGCTTCTTGGGCACGTCGACCTTGTGGATCTCGACCGCCTCGAAGAACCCGCGCACGGTGCCGAACTTACGCACCAAGTCGAACGCGCCGATCTCGCCGATGCCGCCCACGCCCGGGATCTCGTCCGAGACGTCGCCCATCAGCGCCTTCACCTCGAGGTAGGCCTGCGGGCTCGGGCAGCCGCGCCACTCGATGTCCTCGACCAGGACCGAGCCGTCGGCCTGCTTGGTGCGCTTCTGCTTCATGTAGCCGACCTTCTCCGAGAAGTTGGAGTGGGTCACACGCTTCTGCTGGACGGGCGCGTGCCAGGCGACGCCGGGCCGGACGAGCTGGAGCCAGTCCTTGTCGCCGGAGATCATCAGGATCTTGGCGCCGGCCGCGATGTCGGGCGTGTAGCGCTTGACCAGGATCCCGGCGAAGTCGTCGGCCTCGAGGTTGGCGGCCGAGAGCTGCGGCACGCCGCAGGCCTTCATGATCCGGTTGACGATCGGGCGCTGCGAACGCCAGGAAGCGCGCACATGGGCGACCTTCTCGTCGTTCTTGGTGACGGGCTTGGCGTCGCGCGAGCCCTTGTAGCCCTCGATCTCCTTCTTCCGCCACGAGTCACCGTCCCAGAGGATCATGGGCCGGAGCTGCGGGTAGGTCGCGACCATCATGCGGATCGCCCGGATCGTGCCGAGCACGCCCTGGGTCTCCTGCTCGCCGACCTTGAGCACCTTCGTGCTGGTCGCGGCGAAGCCGATGTTGTTGACGTCGATGAGTAGGTGTCCGCGGTGCTTCACTGGCGCCTCGCATGAAACGGGCGGCAGCCGGGTGAAGCTGCCGCCCAGGTGAGGGAGAGTGCGCGTGCGCCCTCCCGTTGCGAGGCTCAGACGCCGTCCAGCTCGTCGAGCAGACCGTCCAGCTCGGCATCCGGCACGTCGGACCCGAACTCGGCGCCAGCGGAGACCGCCTTCGGCGCGGGCTTCTCCTCGACCACCTCGGCCTCCTCGACCTCCTCGACGACCGCGGCCGGGCGGGCAGCGGGGCGCGGAGCGGGACGGGGCGCCGGGGTCTCGGCCTCGGGCTCCTCGGCGACGACCGCGCCGGTCAGCAGGCCGGCAGCGCGCTTCGGGGGCGCGATGGCGAGCGAGATGCCGGTGGCCTGGCCGATGGCGTTGAGCGCCTTCTGCTCGTCGCCGCGGAAGAACTCCTTCTCGATGGCCTCGAGGAGGTTGATCTCCTTGGCCTTTGTGATCTGGTCCTTCGTGAGCGGCTGGGACTTGAGCGCCGGCATCGGCTCGTAGCGGGTGTCGAGACCCTTGCCCGAGCGGGTGATGACGAAGTCCATGCCCTCGGTCGGGGACAGCGGATCCACCTCGGAGCCGTATTCCTCGATCATCGACACGATGGTGCCGAAGGTCGACGGGGTGAGCTCGAGGATCTGCGGATCGGGGCTCGCGTCGGCGCCATCGCGGATGATCGCCTTCACCAGCACCGACTTGCGGGTGGTCCACTCCTTGACGAGCTTGACGGTGTCGTCGTCGGTCGCGGCCTTCATCGCCTTGTCGATCGCGGCGCAGATCGGGCAGGCCTCGTCCTTGACCAGATCGTGGCAGCCGACGACGGCGACGGGCTTGCCCGACAGGTCGGTCTTGATCCAGTGGACGCCGAGGTCCTGCCAGAACTTCTCCTCGGTCGCGACGATGCGGACGCGGGTCTTGCCCTCCTTGAGCTTGACGAACTTGGAGGTGTTGCGGGTGTAGCGGTTCTTGGCGCCCTTCACGAGCGCCATCATTGCGGGGCTGAGTGCCATTGTTCTGCTGCTTTCGTCTTTGGCGACTTGCGCGCTGCGCTGCTGCCGGTGCTTGGTTGCTTGCTAAGACTTTCGTCTGTCGCTGCTCTGTTATAGCGATCACCTGTCGGGTTTTTCGCTAATTCGCGCATTCTCGAATGGGAGAATGCGGGAATGGGGCCCTCAGAAGGGGCGGTGCCGGGGTGTCGGCAGGGCCGGGCGCGGCTTCTTGATCCGAGAGCGGATCCAGAACAGCGGCCCGAGGATCAGGAGGGCGACGCCGACGACCATCACTCGGACTCGGCCATCGTGCGGGCCGCCCGGGCGCCGACGCGCTCGGCGGCCGACTTCGCGTTGTCGGCCAGCTCGCGCTTGGCCGCCATCGACAGCTCGCCCTTCATCTCCTCGCGGGAGGTAGCGCCGGCCTGCACGAGCATGTCGCGCCGATGACGGAAGGCCTCGAGGGTCGTGTTGGCGACCTTCTCGATCTGCTTGGCCTCGTTCAGCGCCCGCTTGAAGGCGACGACCTGCGGGTGCCGGGCGATCTTCCGCTCGACGATGCCCTCGGTGATCTTCTCGCCGAGGACGGCCATCGCCTCACGGATCTCGCGATCCACCTTGGCTTCCTGGTTCTCGATGAGGATCTTGATGTTGTCGACCTGGCGCGAGGCCTTGGCCGCCAGCACGCCGAAGTGGGCGAACAGGGACGCCTGGTCGGCCATCGCGCTCGACAGGTCGTTGAGCGAGTAGGCGAGCTTCCCCTTGAGGTCCTCCTCGGCGAGGAAGTCCTTCACCTGGACCTTGCGGACCTGGATCCGGGTGGGCGCGGGCGGCGTCGGCGTGGCCGATGTCTCGTCGGTCTGGGCTTCGTCGCTCATGGCTTAGACCCTCGGCGGGAATGGCCAGGTGCCCGGCTGATCCGGGCCACCCTCACGCACGCATTCCGGCAGCGGCTCGGCCTTCCGGCCGGGCGCGAACACCGTCAGCGAGCAGATGTCGGCGCCGTCGCCGGCCTCGAACACGCCGGTGACGATCGCCCCGTAGGGCTGATCCGAGATCGAGACGCGCTCGGCGTCCCTGGGGTGGTAGTGGACGATGCGTCCGACGCTGGGACGCTGGTGTGCGGGCATGGCTGCCTCCGCTGCATGAGTAAGTGCTGACTGATCTTTTATAGCGAGCGCGCGTCGGGTTTTGCGTGGGTCGCGCTGGCTTCTGGTGTGGGTAGCTATGGCCATCCACAGCAAGATAAGTCAGCGCTGAATTGGTTTGAAAAATCGACGTTTGTGCTATCTTAGGGGGTGAGGGACGCAGGTGGCCGCCCGCGTCCCTCGATGTTGGTAGCTGGCAGCGCTACTCGTTACATGAGCCCGAGCGTGATGGTCACAGACCACTCACCGCTCGGGTTTCGTGTAACCGTGACCCGCAGAAGCGGGATCATCAGCACATTGCATCACCTCCTCCCCTGCCTTCTCAAGACGGCGGCGGCACTCGCCGTTAACCCTCGGTCCAAGGGGGTCGCGTAGGGAGGAGACCCAACGAGGCCAATGTAGCAGGCAACTCCGAGTCTACAAAACCGGCCGAGCGTCTCGTCCCCAACATCCACCGTTTTGCGGGGGTCGGCCGTCTCTTGTCCCCGGTATCCCCAAGAGCGCCTATTGACTGACGCATTCTCGGGGCACGTCGGCCGGTGTGGGCTTGACAGGCGCGATCAGTCGCTCGTGAGGGCGGCGGCCACCTCGAACACCTCGTTGAGCTTCGCCTGCTTGGAGGCCTCGTGGAAGATCTCGCCCGGGGCGAAGCCGATCACGAGATTGGCGTCGAGGCCCTTGTGGTAGACGACCTCGCCGGCGACCTCGGACGCCTTGCCCTTGAAGTCGGGGATGAACTGCCGGACCGTGGTCGAGCCGAGCAGCACGATCACCGGCGGCTTCAGGATCTCGATCTCGCGGGCGAGGTAGGGCCCGTAGGTGGCGATCTCGCTGGCCGAGACCTGCTTGCCGGCCTTGGGCCGCTTGATGAGCGCGGTCCAGTAGGCGTCGGCCCGCGACAGGTCGTTGGCGTCGAGCGCCTCCTGGACCCACTCGCTGACGCAGTAGGAACCGCGGTTGTCGTAGCTCATGCGACCGGAGGCGTCCTCGCCCTTCGAGGGCGCGTCGAGGATCACTATGAAGCGCATGTTCTTGCCCGTGGTCATCTTCACCGGCATGCCATCCTCGGCGCAGCCGTCCGAGTAGTCGGCGAACACCTCCAGGATCTTGATCCGGCTGTCCCGGTCCTTGTGCATCTCGCGGTTGATCGGGACGTGCGCCGTGATGAGGCCCGGGATCAGCTCGCGCTGGTCCTTGATCCGGTCCGGGTGCCGTCGAGGTAGCTGGCCTGGCTCGATGTCGGCGAAGGCGCCCACGAGGTCGAGGAGCCCGACGTGCTTGACGTTGCAGCGGCGGCGCTCGACGCGGGCGGTGAGGTCCTCCTTCGACTTGAACGGGCCGGCCCCGTCGTTCCTCGCCTTCAGGATCGCCTCGGTGGTCAGCGCGGAGATGCCCTTGATCCGGTTGAACGGCATGCACAGCCGCGTGTCGGTCACGATCTCGAACTGGTTGGTCGAGTGGTTGATGTCGGGCAGGTCCACCTCGATCCCCATCCGCTCGGCGTCCTTCATCAGGCCGGGCAACTTGTCCTGGGGCATCAGGGTCAGCGCAGCCGCGAAGAACTCCACCGGGTAGTGGGTCTTGAGATACATCGCCTGGTAGGAGATCAGCGTGTATTCGACCGAGTGGCTCTTGTTGAAGCCGTAGCCGGCGAAGCCCTCGATCTTGTCGAACAGCAGGCCGGCCCATTCGGGCGTGCAGTCCACGGTCGCGACGCAGCCCTCGACGAACTTGCCGCGCTCCTTCTTCATCTCCTCGGGGAGCTTTTTACCCATGATCTTGCGGAGCTTGTCGGCCTGCGCGCCCGAGTAGCCGGCGATCACCTGGGAGGCCTTCATGACCTGCTCCTGGTAGACGAACACGCCGTAAGTCGGGCTGAGCACCGGCTCGAGGAGCGGGTGGTCATAGTCCACGCTCTCGATGCCCTGCTTGCGCTTCCAGTAGCTGTCCATCATGCCCGACTCCATCGGGCCCGGGCGGTAGAGCGCGGTCGCGGCCGTGATGTCGTCGAAGGTGATGGTGCCGTCCCGGCCCAGCTCCTTGAGCAGCCGGCGCATGCCGCCGCCCTCGAACTGGAAGATGCCCGTGGAGATCGCGCGGGCGAAGTTGTCGAGCACCTTCGGCTCGTCGAGCGGGATCCGCAGCAGGTCGACCTTCTTGCCGCGCCGCTTGCGGATGTAGTCGAGGGTGAGCGCGATCAGGTCCAGGGTGTTGAGGCCCAGGATGTCCATCTTCACCAGGCCCTGGTCCTCGACGATGCGCTTGTCCCAGCACACCACCGGCAGATCCGGGACCGGCTCCTCGCCCTCCTTCGGCTTCGAGGGCGCCTTGCGCCGCTCGATGACGGCCCGCTCGACCAGGTCGACGCCGCCGACGACGACGCCGGCCGCGTGCTGCGAGAGGTTGCGCAGGCAGCCTTCGAGCTTCTTGGCCGTGTCCCAGATCTCAGGGTTGCCGGCCGCGAACGCGCCGATCTCCGTCACCTCTGCGGCGGCCTCGGCGAGCTTGACCGGTTGGCCGTGCTTCTTCGGCACGAACTTGGAGCAGCGATAGAGCTCCTCGTTGAGGCCGAACACGCGGCTCACGTCCCGGATCGCGGAGCTCGCACCCAGCCGCCCGTAGTTCGAGACGCCGGCCACGCGGGCGGTGCCATACTTGCGGATGAGATACTGGAACACCTCGTGCCGGCGCTCGGACATGAAGTCGAGGTCGGCGTCGGGAAGGTCGATACGCTCGGGGTTGATGAAGCGCTCGAACAGGAGCTCGAAGCGGAGCGGGTCGCAGTCGGTGATCCCCATCAGGTAGGCGACGAGGGAGCCACCCACGGAGCCGCGGCCGGGGCCAACTAGGATCCCCTGGCTCTTGGCCCACACGACCACGTCCTGCACGAGGAGGAAGTAGCCCGAGAAGCTGAGGTTCTTGAGCACGGTCAGCTCGTAGCGCAGCCGCGGCTGGTAGACCGCCTTGAGTTCCTCATTCGAGGGCCGGTGGCCGAACACGGGCGCCGTGAACCGCTCGTGCCAGCCCTTCGTGCAGGCCTCTACGACCGCCTTGAACTCGTCGGGCGCCATGATCGGCAGCGAGAGCGCGGACTTGGCCCAGGCGAACGTGACCATGTCGACCAGGCGCGCGGTGTTCTTCATGCCTTCCGAGAAGCGCCCCTTGGTCGGCACGCCCCGAAACTCCTCCAGGCGCTTCGCGGCCGCCTTCACGTCCCGCACCAGCTCCTGCAGGGTCTTCGGATGCAGGTCGCGCACCGGGTTGAACCACGCCCAGGGCTCGGTGAGCTTCACGTTGCGGGTGACGGCGTTCATGATGTCGGCCGCGTCGGCGCTGCCCTCCTCGTAGAGGGCGGGCGCGGCGACCAGCGTCGGCAGGCCGAGCTCCTCGGCGAGCTGGAGCGCGCGCACGTTCTGGGTGTCCCAGTAGGGCGTGTCGACGGGCACCAGCGTGCAGAACGTATTAGACGCGCTCAGAGTGTCGGAAATTTTCGTCAGTATCTGCGACGCTGATTTGTGCGCGACGACGCTGTGCGCGTCGCTTGTCGCGATTGCGACGTCTGCCGAAGTCACGTTCGCAAGCTCTGAATAGATATCATCGAACGACAGCTTGGCGTTGTTGTAGAAGCGGTCCTCGGAGTTGGCGAGCGACAGCAGGCGGTAGAGCGCCATCAGCCCGGCCTGGCTGAGCACATACCAGGTCACGAAAAACTCCCGCGGGGCCTTCTTGTCCTCCTTGGTCTTGCGCCAGGTGACGTCGTCCACGAGCCGGAGCCGGCAGCCGATCACGGGCTTGATCCCGGCCTTCTGCGCCTTCTGGGTCAGCTCGATCAGGCAGGTCGCTGACATGGTGTCTGTCACGCCGACAACCTTGGCACCGGCGCCAACAGCCCGGTCCACGAGCCCTTCGATCGACAGGATGCTCTCGCCGATCGAGAAACTGGTGCGAGCCGCTAGGACCGCGTGCATGGAGACCTCCGGTTGTTGGCTTGAACTTTTCGGGTGGCCCAGATGCAGTTGCCTGGCTCGTAGGGGCCGTCGTTGTTCTTCCGCTCGATCGTGAGATTGCGCGGGCGCTCGCCCATGTCGGCGATGAAATTCTCGAAGGTCTTCCAGCGCTCGCACACGGTGATCCCGCGGGCGCCGTAGTCCTTGTAGGACCGATTGTTCGGGTTCGTCGTCCGCTGGATCATGTTGGTCCAGCAGACGTAGGTGGGTGAGCGGCGGGTGTGGCTGTGCCCGTGCTTGAGGGACCGTTCGCTCGTCGCTTCGCTCTTGGCGCAGCCGCAGGACGACGTGTGACCGTTTTGCAGATCACGGCCGGACGCCCTCGCTGAGCCGCCGCAGGTGCAACGGCATCGCCACGCGGCGTTGCCACCCATGACTCCGTCGCGCGCGTTTACTGTCAGGCGCCCGAAGGTCTGGCCCGTAAGATCGACCAGCCGGCCCATCAGCCTTCGGTCCTGAGTGTGAGGCGGCCGTTCTGCTCGATGGCTGCGCCGAGCGCGGTGAGCGCCTGGAAGGCCTGGGTCGCGTGGGCGGCTGCGGTGCCCTCGCTCCATTCGAGTTTGCGCATGAAGGCGGTCTTGAGCGTCGCGCGGTCGATGCCGGCCTTCATGTGCAGCAGCAGGTGACAGGTGACGCGCAGGAAGGCCGGGCTCGTCGTGAACGGGTTCTCGCCGCGCGACAGGGCGGCCGTCACCGAGATGCCGGCGCGCTCGATACGGCCGATCAGCTCCTCGACCTTCTTGGGCAGGCCCTCGGTCAGCACGCCGGTCGCGTGCGCTTCCACGGGAGCCCGCGGGCGGGGAGGGCGCGGCGCGCGCGGCTCCTTGGGCTTGATGCCGAGCTCCGCGCGCCGCCGCGTGAGCTGCTCGGCGCCGACCTGCGCGCAGTCGGCGGCGAACGGGCACGAGATGCACTCGGCCGCCTCCGCGCGATAGGCGAGGGCGAAGCCGAAACAGCCCGGACGGAGTCTCGAAGTCAGCACTGACTTACTTCCTCAGCGAAGGATCTGCCGCGCGAGGCCTTTGACCTCGCCGTAGATGCGGTTGCGTTCGACCCGGTCCGCACCCATCAGGTCGAGGACGAGGGCGCCGGTGATGTGGCTGGGCACGCCCGTGCGGATCCCGCGGGCGTTCGCGAACTCGGCCCGGGCCTGGATCGCGGTCATCTCCTCGTAGAGGGCCAGAGGCGGGTTCGCGAGGAGCTCGACGAACTGGCGCGCCTCGGGCGAGAGCTGGGCGATGTTGCGCTCGAACTCCTGCTCGTCGCCGAGCACCTCATCCTGGAGCGGGCTGCCGTCGGCGATCACCTCGTGCAGGTCCGAGCCGTCCTCGTCGCCGTGCTCCTCGTCGAGGTCGAGAGCGCTGGAGTGGCCGATCTGCCGGTCGATCCAGGCGTTGATGTGGTTGCGCATGCCGAGCTGGAGGTAGGCCCCGAACGGCACGCCCTTGGTCGGGTCGAACTTGTCCCGGGCGATCACCCAGGCGAGCGACAGCTCCGAGACCACGTCGGCCAGGAGCACGGTGCGCGCGCCGGCCGCGTGCGCCCGTTTCAGGTAGCGGTAGGCGGACCGCTCGACGACCTTGCTCCAGTCGCCCCATTGGATCGGGTGGGTGTCGCGCATGGCGTCACCCGAAGTAGCGCTGCGCGAGCTGGGAGGCGGCCTCGCGGTCGACCCGGCTCATGCGGTTCATGAAGCCCTGGCGCAGGCCGGCCGAGTAGTCGGCGCCGCGCATCACGCCGAGCCGGCCCGCGGTGATGAGCTCGCGGGGCGAGATCGTCATGCCGATCCGGCCGCCCTTGAACGCCTCGCGGATGTCGTTGGCGAACTTCACCAGCTTCGCCGCGTCGTCCTTCTTCACGCGCGCCTGGCTGACGATGACGGCCGTCTCCACGTCGGGCTCCATGTAGGGGACCTCCTCGACGATGTGCATGCGGGAGTAGTTCGCGGCGTTCTGGATCTGGGTGCCCTGGTAGAGGCCCGTCTCGTCGCCGCCGCCGTTGGTGTTGCCGGTCGCCACGAAGCGGAAGTTCTTGTGCGGGCGGATCACGCGCATGTCTGGCGGCGCGTCCTTGATGAACAGCGCCTTGCCCTCGAGGATCGGCTGGTAGACCGACAGGACCGAGGGGAGGGCGAAGTCATACTCGTCGGCGCAGTAGACGTAGCCGTTGAGCATGGCGATCGTGAGCGGGCCGGGCTGGAACACGGTCTCGGTGGAGAGCACCGCGACGTCCTCGCCGGTCGTCTGGTTCTTCGTGACGCGCTCGACCGCCTGGACGACATACTGCCCGACGATGTGCGCCTCTTCGGTGTTGGCGGTGTGCTGGACCCGCATGAACGGCCGCTTGGTGCGGGCGCAGACTTGCTCGAAGGCGGTGGTCTTGCCGGTGCCGTGGAAGCCCCAGAAGTAGACGTTCATGCCCATCTCGAGGCCCATGAGCGCCGTCTTCACCAGGTCGAGGTTGAACACGTAGTTCGGGTCGATGTCCGGCACGAGGGCGAGCGCCTCGGCGTCGTGCCCCTTCATCACCGAGATCAGGATCGGCTCGCCGCGCTTATTCTTGGTCGCGGGCACGTCGCCGGTCTCGAACACGGCCGCCAGCGGCATTTTGTCCACGAGCTGGGTGACGGCGCCGTCCTCGGCGGCCTTCTTCTGCTCCACGAGGCGCTCCTTCTGACGCTTCTCGGCGGCCGGCGACAGCAGCGGCGCGTCGGGGTAGGTGGCGCGGTAGCGCTCCACCGTCCATTCGGGGTGGTGCGTCTTCAGGTGCGCCTGGATGACATGGACGCGGGCCCCGTCGAGCAGGCACTCGATCTTGCCGTCGGACAGGGCTGCGGGGGCGGGCGTGTTCATCTGGTGGAACTCTCCTGGGTTGTGCGCTGGGTGCGCTCTCTGTGTGCGAGTCAGTTATCGCTGATCTCGTCGCGGGACACAAGTCAGTCCTGACTTATTTTCTAAGTCGGCAGCGAGCCTGATCGCTCGCTTTAGAAAGTGTCGATCAGCCTCACACCGTCTCATACTCAGCACGACTTAAGGCCGGTCGTGCAGCAGGTTTTGCACCTTTGATAAGTCTCGCCAATTTGTCTTTCAATTCGTCCGCTGAGTATAAGCTTTTAGAAAATTTTCTTACCTTGCGATCGAGGACACCAATAAGTCCGTATGAATTATTCGTATTTTGCGCTATGATGTCAGCCTCGACATTGCTGCTAAACTGTGACAATGGAACGGACCAAGATATTTTAGGGCCATTGTCGCGTAAGTTATCTATGATGCAATACAGCTTTTTATCAGATACAATAAACCATGTATGCTGCCTCATCGTTTCGAATATCATGATCTCACAGCCCGGTCGAAACAATTCGCCCGGATTCTTTGATTTGAGCTGTGACACGATCATGTCACGAGCTACGAAGCGCCGACTGGAGTCGCTGTCAGACGACGTTGTAAAAAGATCAGCAAATAAGGCCATCACAGATCCTCCGCGCTTTCATCGGGATCTTCATCGCCAGCCTCTGCCTCTTTTGTGTTGAAGAAGGCTGTCAGAAAAGCAGGCCAAGCGATACCTACTGCAACGCTTGCCGCTCGTGTGGGCTGCAATAAATCCAAAAAGAAACCGAGCAAGCCCACTATCGCGGCTGTGAGAGGGACCGCGAGTAGAAGGCCAGGTTTTCCTCTAGGCCCGTAGGCGACCTTAAATATCGATCTATGCCTAATATATTTTACGCAAAATTCTAAGACCACAAAAAGGAATCCAAAAGATAGGCAAGTCAAAGAAAAAGCGAATGGGCCGGTCAAATCACCTTCCGCGTTAATCCTGCCTTTTGTCAGTATTGCGTATGACAATTTAATTGTCTCAATGACATTTTCGGGCATCGCCGCAAAGTATGTTGCGACGGCATCGAGGGCGCTCGTATGTTGCTGCGGTGTAAGCGCGACGTCGGCTTCCAAAACACATCACCCAGTTCCATCCGGTGACATCATTACGCTCAGGGTTGGTAAAGAGTCGACCATGACAACACGCCACCATATCGGCAAAAGCTGGCGTTGGTAAGGCCCGTGCCTGCGTCCTAATCAAGCAGGATCCGCTTGAGCTCGCCCATGACGCACTTCGGCAGGTCGGCCGCGTTGTTCAGGAGCGCGAACTTCGGGAAGTAGTGCCGCGGGGCGTCGGTCAGGATGCCGATCCCGACCGTCTCGATGCCGCGGGCCTCGACCGCCTTCACCGTGTCCTTGAGGTGCCGGCGCAGCGCGGGCACGTCGCCGTCGGCGACCGGGTTGCCGTCGGACAGCACCAAGAGGACCTTGCGGGTCTCCTTGCGCCGCAGCAGGCGGTAGGCGGCGTATTCGAGGCTCTCGCCGTCGACGTTCGAGCCCATGAAGTCCTGGTGTGGGGCGGCCGCGAACCGGCGCTTGATCTCGGAGGTCAGCCGCTCGTCGAAGCCCTTGTAGACGGGCATGTAGATCGGCTCGTAGCGGGTGTAGGGGATCCCCGACGCGGTCGCGGCCTCGCGCGCCTCCTGGATCTCCTTGCCCCAGGGGTGCCACTTCGTGGTGAAGCCCATCACCTCGTGCTGGATCCCGACGCGCTCGAGGGTGGTCGAGAGCGCGTAGCCCGCCTCCATCGCGGTCTGGACCTTGATGCCTTCCATCGACCCGGAGTTGTCGATCAGGAGGCCGACGGCGACGTCCTTGCTCTCGTTGACGTGGAGCCGGCGGAACACGCGGTCGTCGCCCGCGGCCAAGCGGTGCAGGCCGGCCGTGTGCAGGCGGCCCGAGCGGAAGCCCGGGACCTTCACGCTCTGCGAGCGCGCGGCCATCATGCGCTGGATCTCCTTCTGCATCACGCCGACCGACTGGCGCGTGCGGTCGTCGAGCGCCGTCAGCCAGGCGTCCTGGTAGTTGGCCATGTCCGTCGGGAACGGCTCGATGACGTCGAAGTCCTTGGTGTAGATGCGGTAGGCGGCGCTCGCGGTCATGTCGCGGGCCTCCTCGCCGATCTTGGCGGCGATCGCGTCGTCGTAGTCGACGGCGCCACCGACCAGCAGGACCGGGCCGCCGGCGTTCGGGTCGTCGTTGCCCTCGCCCTCGGCGTCCTCGTCGTGCTGCTCTACCGGACCCTGGTCGCCGGCATCGTCCTCTTCGCCCGGCTCAGCGCCGCCCGCTGCGCCGCCTTCACCGTCCTGAGCCTCCCCATCAGCCTCATCCGATCCATCGCCTTCCGCTCCGTCGGACTCCGCGGCTTCACCAGGCTCATCGTCGCCGTGATCGTCCGCATCATCGTGCTCACCGGAAGCGCCGGAGGCTCCGACCTCGCCTTCCTCCTCGCCACGATCTCCTTCCTGATTGTCGCCAGCCTCCTCGGGCGAACCGGCAGCATCGTCCTCAGACGCAGGCTCCTCGCCTTCAGCGGCATCATCGCCATCATCGGAGGCGCCATCGCCCGGCTCGCCGGTATCGTCCTGGTCGTCGGGCTCGCCTTCGCCGGAGGCGCCTTCACCGGGCTCGTCGTCCTCGGTCTCGGGTGCCTCGTCTCCACCAGCCGCATCGCCCGCAGCGTCAGCATCCTGCTCCTCCTCGCCGGCCTCGTCCTCGTCGGCGTCCTCGCTCTCGCCGGGCTTGCCGGCGTCGGACTGCTCCTCCTCGGGCTGCTCGTCCTTCGGCTCCTCGGCCGGACCCTTGCCCTCATCCTCGGGCGTCTCGCCCTCGCCGCCGTTCTCGCCCTGCGGCTCGTTCTCCTGCTCCTCAGGCTGCTCCTCATCCTCGCTCGGGGGCGGGGGAGGGGGCGGCGCGGGCATCTTGGGAGCGGGCGGGGGCGGCGGCGCCTTCAGGGCCTCGCTGACGCGCTTGGCGAGCTCGAAGCACTCCCAGGTGCTCTTGAGCTTGGCGACCTCACCGATGAACGGCGCGAGGCGCTTGAACTTGGGGCCGAGCTCCGGGTGGGCGTCGAACTGCCCGGCCGCGATGAAGTCCTGGAACAGCCGCTGGCCGGAGTAGGCGCGGAAGGCGGGAACGAACAGCGCCGAGAAGGCGGTGTCGACGTCGCCCTTGGCCAGCGCTGCCGTGTAGACCGGCGTGGTGATGTCGGAGAGGAAGAACTTGTGGAGCTGCTCGAGGTTGTAGCCCGAGCCCGCGAAGCGCCGGGCCATCTGGCGCTCGATGAAGGTGTCCTCCAGCGTGTTCCAGACCGCGCGCAGGAAGGGGAAGTCCTTCTGCACCTTGTCGATCGCCGCGTGGACCGAGAAGTCGGTCTCCAGGATGTGGGCGACCTCGTGGTCGATGAAGCCTTGGATCGCGAGGATCAGCTCCTTGGTCGCGTTGTCCGGCAGGTAGGGGATGTTGACCACCTCGGGCTTGTGGGTCGCCCGATTGGTGCCCACGAACGCCTTGGTGCCGCGCTGCGTGACCTTCAGGCCCATGCCGGCGAGGAGCTGGGTGACTTTCACCACAACCTCTCGCAGGATCCTCACTTCGTCGTTCATCAATCTTACCTCTAAGTCAGTAGTGACTTACTACTGTATAGACGACGAATATCGGCTACGCGAATGGAATAATCGAGGCAGATGAGTCCGAGATCATGATGATGCAGCGGCCGTAGACTGGATGAACACCGCTGTGGAGTTCGGTCGAGCCGACGGTGGTGAAGTTCTGTTCGCGAAGGAGCGCGACCTGTTCCAGGGCGTCGACCTGATCCATCTTGTAGATCACCGGATTGAACTGCTCGGCCGTGATCTCGATCGCCGGCGGCGTGGGGATCAGGAGCAGGGTGTCATTGGGCGTCTTCATGGCTTCGGTTTGTTCCCCGATTTATAAGTCATCGCTGACTTGCTTGGTGTGTCAAAAATAGAGCCACCCCTTCTGGGCGGCGTGGTTCGTTTTCCGATCTACACGCCCGGACCGGGCGCGCTGTTGATGGGCTTAAAGCGACTTCGGGACCGGGGAGACGCCGCGGCGCTCCTTGACCCTGAAGACGTCCGAGACGGCTTCGAGCTGCTCGTCCGTCGGGTCGACATCGCCGCCGGTCGCTGTCCGGATCGCGTTCACGATCTTCATCTCCCCGGCCGAGACCGAGTTGGGGAAGATCTTCTCGATTTCCGAGGCAGATATCGGCATGTCGGGCTGTTGGGCGGCCAGACGGAAGAAGAAGCTCGGATCGCAGCGCAACGCCTTGGCCAACGCGAGGGCCTTATTCAGAGGCACCTTCGTCTCGCCGCGCTTGAACATGGAAAGAATGTTCGGCTTGTCGTAGCCTGCGGCTAAGGCGATTTCGCGCTGGTTGATACCTAGATCACCAAGATTGTCGATCTGGTTTCTCAGATAGACAGCCATCGTGGTGTTTTCATAGGGGCGCTGAACTGGCTTCGTCGTCAAATCTCGTCTCCTGAACTGCTATGGTTGATTGAATAGGGTGCATGTGTGATCGCTTCGGTTTCGATTTCTCTACGCTCTAGCGATCTCGATATAGCAGCTCGAGTTTGGGTTGCGATGCGGGTCTTGCGCGGCATTCTATCAACCCGCGTTTTGAGGATAAGTCAACACTGACTTAGATCGTTCCGTCTAAATTTTCTGTTACACACTACGCATAGCGCAGCGGCCACGCTTGGGGTAAGCGACTCGTAGCGCCCAGTGGTGTAGGGTGGCCCAACATCGGCCCCGAATCAAATTGCCATCTGGGGTTGTTAAGATTTTACCAAAGGTTGTTTCACTTGCGGTTGCAAGGTTGTCAGATCCGCATGGCTCGCGCGGCCCTGCGGTTGTCGCTTACTGAATTGGCCGAGTGCTCAGGTGTCAGTGAAAAAACCATACGACGATGCGAAGCAGTAGACGGTCAGCCGCGGGTAGCGGACACTTCCCTGGAGCTGATCGGCCGCGCGCTCAACGATCGAGGCGTCCGCTTCATGGAAGGCCGAGGCCGGCGCTGGGGACCAGGCGTCATCCTGGACTGGAACCCCGAGAAGGGGACGCGCGCCGAGGTTCACAAGCTCATAGAGGAGTCGGGCGATCCCGAGGCCGGCGGCGCGAAGCTCCAGTGGCCTCCGCTCCCTAAACCGAAGTTCGGGCCCATTCGTTAACGACTAGGTGCGCAGTCCTAAAATTCCGCGTCTGACGCATTATGGAACCCGATTTTCGGGTTTGACAGGCCCGATATTCCCTGGCTTCCTCTGCAATCGCAGTCACATAGTGCGGAAGGGGCGTTAGGTTCCATAATTGAGCTTATGCGAATGGGGCGCCCTGAAACGAGAAAGGCCGGCACGCGAATGAGGGGTTCACCTCGCGGCCGGCCTTCCTGAAGCGTTCTGGGCACGGTCGAAGAGCCCGAACGCCCTCAGAGAACCACGCCACGGCATAGCTTGTCCAGCCCTCGGGCATGGCGTTCGTCCGCGCGAACACCAACCCTTCCCGCGGGTTCCAACCCGGGCCCGAAGATAAATCACTGCTGACTTCTCTTGCATCCCCGGTCCATTTTCCGGTAGCCCTTGCGTGGGCTGACAGAATCGGTCCACGACTCGTAACGCGCTACGAGTCGCGCCACACAGGAGGATGCTGATGCCCAACATGGCGTCTCAAGCCCGGGTCAAACGCTTGCGCGAGCAGCGAAAGGCCTCTGGCGAGGTCGAGACGAACGTGTGGGTGCCGGCCCACCTGCGGACGGCGATCGATAGGGCCGTTGAGGCGGGCAAGTTCCCGAACCGGCGACTGGCGATCGTCCACGCGCTCGAAGCGACGTTCTCGGAGACCAAGCAGATGTAACCGGCAAAGCAAAAGGCCCCACGGCTGGGGAGCCGTAGGGCCTTTGGATCTTCATTGCGGTCTGGGAGGACCGCAACAAACTGATTCGCACCCCGTTTGTAGCCCCCTCCCTCACCGCCGTCAATGACACCCTCTCGGGTGAACGATCCCGCTTTGCCTCCAGGAGGAGGTGGAAGGTGGAGACGGTTCATTCCGGTGGCCGGCCGCTCACGCGCGCCGCGCTCGCCGGTCGGAGACGTGCGCTCGAGGACGGGCGAACGATCTCCCGCAAGGAGCTCGCGGCCGCCGGCCGGGACGCGGCCAAGGCCTTGCGCCTGCGCCCTGCCCTGCGCGCGATCCTGTCGGCGCTCTGTGCCGTGTGGGGCGAGCAGGAGTGGGAGCGCCTGGTGGTGTGGCCCTCGAACGAGCACCTGTGCGGGATGACAGGCCTGTCCGAGCGCGCACTGCGCTACGGGCTGCGCGACCTCGTTGCCCTGGAGCTCGTCACGCCCCGCGACAGCGCGAACGGGAAACGCTTCGCTGTGCGCGCCCCGGGCGGGGCGATCATCGACGCTTTCGGGTTCGACCTGACGCCAATCGTGGCGCGAAAGGGCGAATGGGCGAATGCGCTCATGGAGGCGACCGCGAGAGATGACCACCGGCGGCGTTCGTTCGAGCTTTTGACCGTCCGACGCCGGGCGGTAGCCGAGGCGCTCCACGGCCTTCTAATGCGATTTCCCCAGATCGAGGTCGGCGATCTGCTCGCTGCACGCGAGTCCCTGGAGCTCGATACACCCCGGAGGCGAGCGGCCGGCACCGACCCGGACCTGGTGCTCGAGGCCTGGGGAGAGCTGCAGGTCATGGCAGAGGAACGCTTCTATCAAGCCGCCTCTGCCGGCAATTCCGGCCGGCACATAGAACAAGACCCCGATACTCCTACCGATCCTTGTGCAAACGGCTCTCGAGAGGAGCCTGGGCCGATCCGTCTGCCCGACGCCGAACTCGTCGCGGCCGCCTGTCCTGTCGCGGCCGAGATGGTTGCGAATCTCAAGACCGCGGCGGACGTCATCGAGGCCGGGCGCCTGATGCGGGGCGGGATCGGGGCACACCCGTCGGCCTGGTCGGAGGCGTGCGAATCTCTCGGCGCCTTCCGCGCCGCCTGCCTGGTGCTGATCGTCGCCCAGCTCCACGACGATGAGACGCGCCGCGGAGAGATTCGCATCAAGAACCCGGGCGGCTACTTCCGGCAGCTCGTGCGTTTGATGGCAGAGGGGCGCTACGGGCTCGAGGCCGAGCTCATGGCAATGCGTAGAAGGAAGATGACGTGAGCAGGGATGCAGAAATGTCGGGGATCTATCTCCGGCTCGACAAGCTAGAGAGGAAGGCCGAGGCGCAGGAGCGGGCTATTCAGCTCATGGCCTACTATGCCGAGAACGCTGATCCCGGCTTCAAAGTCTACGTCATGGACAGGATCAAGGAGTGGAACGACAGCAGCGAGAGCAATGAGCGCACGAGCGACGACGATAAGGATCGAGCTCGGGACAAGCACGAGGCGATGCTCAAGCTGCTTCTGCCCCGCAAGCCGCCGGCGCTGGCGGAGCTATGAAAAAGGCGGCCGGCGGCCGCCTTGAGATTCGCATCAGGCCCGGGGTCAGCGACCCCGGAGCCGTTTGAAGATGGAGCGCAGGTGCCCCTTGGTCTCCAGGGGATCCTCGTCGATGCCCATCAGCAGGGGCGGATCGTCCCGGTGCAGCGCCTCGGCGATCTCGCCGGGCTTGCGGCCGATCAGGAAGTTGCCGCAGGCGAGCTCGGACTGGGCGGCCGGCGGCAATGCCTTCACGATGTGCGTCCACACTGGACCCTGCGGGTCGAGCGACACGACCTCGTGGATCTTCATCTTGGCGACGCGCTTACGCTCGGCCTCGGGTAGCCGGTAGAGAAGCATCTGGAGGATCCAGCGCACAGTGAATGCTGCCGTCTGGTGATCCCCGGTGAAGGCATCGACGACCTCGAAGCCCTTGTCCTGGAAGATCGTGGTCAGACCCTCGCGCGTTGCGTTGAAGAAGTGGCTCGGGTAGCCGTGGACCGGTTGGAGGAAGGGCCAGTCGATCATGACCCAGCCGCCCGGCTTGAGCATCCGGTGCATCTCCTGGATCACCTGCCAGGGCTTGGGGACATGCTCGAGGACGGCGAAACAGCCGATGCCGTAGAGCGACTGGTCCTTGATTGGGTAGAAGCCCGTCGGGTCGACAATCAGGTCAGCCGAGTTGGACGGGTAGACCTCGAGGTAGAGGCAGTTGTCGTAGGTTTTCTCCCGTAGGCCGCAGCCGAGATCCAGGAACAACTCGTCCGGGTGCTGCTGAATCATATGGTCGAACTGGGCGACGTTCGCGCCCGCGCTCTCGGACTGATACTGGCTTAGATCGAAATGCCGATCGCCGGCGATAATCGGGAAGGCGCCACTCGGGTGCTCGTCGAGCGGCGACTGGAAGATGCGCCGGAACCGGTCGTATTTCTCACGCCCGTCCATGCTCATCTCCTCCGCAGCCGGCTGAGGAGACCCTGCGGCCGGGGTGCGGGCGCTGCCGGCTCGGGAGCCGCGGCGTAGTCCTGGCGCCAAGGATCGATGAGCGAGGACGCGTCGAAGGTGCGTGCGGCCTCGGTTCCGCGCCGGATCGCAATGATCGAGGGCCGGGTCGCGGTCACTGTGCCGGAGGCGTCGTCGTGATGATCGGCGTGGGTCAGGGTGTAGTGGACATCGAAGCCGAGGTTGTCGAAGATCTTGTTGTAGAGCCCGCGCGAGAGGTGCCACCAGACGTAGTTGATCTGTGGGTTGTCGAGCGGCGTGATCGGCCGCATCGTCAGGTCGTCCAGGGGTGTGACGTCCGTGAAGGGGATGAGCACCGCCTCACGCGCGAGCCGGGCCCAGGCGCCGATGGCATAGACCGGGTCGGACAGGTGTTCGACGATGGCGCCGGCCATCACGACGTCGAACATCTGCTCGGGCCACTCGTAGAGTTCGGCCATCGGCGCGTAGACACAGCGCGCGCGGCTGCCGAACTTGTGCCAGGCGTGCCACCAGGAGTTCTTGATGGGCACGAGGTTCTCGCGCTCCCACATTGCCCGGTAGCCGTGGATGTCCTTGTAGGAGAGGCTGTCGGCGAACGGGAAGTGCCGGAACTCGTGGGTCGAGGAGGCGTCGAGGCCTGTGACCGCCGCGCCGGCCTGCTCGGCGTGGAACGCGAGGTAGCCAGAGGCCGTGCCAACATCAAGCACTGACTTACTTTTTAGGTCGTAGCCTCCGATGTAGGTGGCGAAATTTTCGATCGTCCAGGACCCCTTCACGCGCTCGAGGCCGGGGAAGACCATCGAGTGATACCAGTAGCACCGGGCGGTCGGGTCGAACGGGCGCGGCGTCTCATAGCGCGGCACGTCTCCACTCATGGTTTAATCCTCCTGTCTGCGTTTTGTGTGCATACAAGTAGATAAAACGTAAAAAATTGATTGTCTCGCCGCAACCGATAGGTGTGCTAGGGCATCGCTCGGTATAAAATGGAATACTCCAACTAAAGTTGTGGTATCTCCTGGGATGTTGGAAGAACGGCCAGTTTTCTGTAATTTTCTCCCGAAAGTTGCAAAAAAGGGGCGACCCCAGGAGAGAGGCCGCCCCGCACACACACAGAAAGGAAACCCGATCACTTCGGTCCCACCCGACGGTTCTACGGGTCCCCTATCGGTAAGTCAACGCTGACTTACCGATTAGGCTGCGACCCGCAGGGCCTCATCCTTGTCGTCCCGGAAACGGATGAACCGCGGGTGGCGCAGCGATCCGTCGGGCGTGACCTCGTGAAATTCGACCTCGCACAGCCGGTGCGCGACGGTGAACATGCGCTTCACGATCCCCTTCTCGGTGAAGGGCTCGCCGGCGTGAATGGTCAGGGCCTCGGCACCGAGCTCCTCGAGCTGCTTGTGGCTGTAGCCGCCGCCCACGCTCACGGTCACGCCCTCGTGGTTGACGATGTAGCCCGCGAACTTACCCTCGAGCCGGGTGCCGGGCTTGCCCTCGAACCAGCCGACGATGCGCAGGTCCTTGGTCTCCTCGGCCTTGATCTTCATCCAGAGGTGGCCCTTCTTCTTCACGTAGTGGCCGTCCCAGGGCTTCACCATCGCACCCTCGAGCCCGTTGGCCCGATGCTCGGCGTAGATGGCCTGGATCTCCTCGTGGGAGCTCGCCTCACGCAGGTCCGTCACCTTGATCGGGGCGCCCTCGGGCGCGCAGCGCACGACGAACTCCAGCACCTTGCGCCGGATCTTGAGCGGGACCTTCCACTCGATCTGGCCGGTGTCGCGCATGACGGCGTAGGGCACGATGTCGAACACGTTCAGGATCGTGTCGGTGGCCTCCTCGTCCTTGCGGCGCAGATCGCCCGAGGTGGTCGCGTAGGAGCCGGACACCGCCTCGCCGTCGATCGCCGCCGATGGGCCGGCGTCGCCGCCCAGGACGTCCCAGATGAACCGGCGCACCTTGTCGGTCATCCCCGGGCAGCTCTCGGCGTTCTGGACCTTGGCCCGGGCGTTCTCGACCATCTGGACCAGGTAGGGGCCGGCCCAGTCGAGCTGCGGGAAGTGGTTGCCCACGCGCGAGAACGCCTTCGAGACCCCGGCCGAGACCAGGCTCATGCCCCGGAAGCCGTCGAGCTTGGGCTCGACCGGGACCGGGAACGCCTTGATGCGCTTCTCCTCGTAGGCCTTGGACAGCATCAGGTCGAAGGTCGGCACCGTGTTCGGCAGGACCAGGTTGATCGTCTTCTCGGAGATGCCGCAGCGCAGATCCTTGCGCAGGATCCGCCAGAGGAGCTGCGCGGCCGGCTTGTTGAGCCAGGCGAGCATCTGCTCGACCTCCTCCCGAGCCGCGTTGCCGGTGAGCGTGCGCTTCGCCAAGCGGTCGAGAAGCGACCAGACCTCGGGCGTGTCCATCGTGAAGACGGCCTCGCCGAAGGTGCTGAGCGTCGGCGGCGTGATCCCGAAGGTGACGAACGGATCGTAGGCCAACCGCACGACCCGCTGCACGAGCGGATCGTCGATGTGCTTGCGCAGCAGGTCCTCCTTGGCGTTGCGCGAGCTGGTCGCGGCGATCTCGTCGAGGAGGGTGATGACGTCGTAGGAGTTCACGCGGCCTGGTCCTTCTGCTGCGCTGCGGCCCGGGCGCGGGCCATCTCGAGGAGCGACATGCCCTTGCCGGCAGGCGCCGGTGCGGGCTTCGGGGCGGGCTTGGGCTGCGCAGGGGCGGCCGCAGGCGGCTTCGGGGCCGGGGCGACGGCCTTGGGCGCGGGCGCGGGAGCTGGCGCCTCCTGGGGCGTCTCGCTGGCCTTGGCGACGGCCCGGGTCACGGCGGCCGACAGGTCGCCCGACAGCGCGGCCGCCTTCAGCCCGTCATCACCGGCCGGCGCGGACTCCTCGCGCTTCACCGCGGCGAGCTTCACGCCCGCGGGCTTCTTGGCCGCCCGGGGCTTGCCGGCGCTGGCCGCCTCGTTCGCCGCCCGGATCGCCTCCGCTTCGGCGCCCTCGACCGCGTAGCGGTTGACCGCGTCGTCGCGCACGAGGATCGGGCGCACTGCCTCGAGGATCTCGCCCTTGAGCGGGAGCACCTTCGGCTCGGCCGAGAAGTAGGGATCCTCGCCCGTGCGGATGATCGCCCGGTTGATCCAGTAGACCGGGCACTTCGAGGACATCAGGCAGGCCTGGCAGCCGCGCCGCTCGTCGGGCTTGCGGCCGCGGGCCACCTGCTGCTCGAGCTCCAGGCAGTCGGCCAGCCGCGTCTCGGCCCCGAAGATCGGGCAGACGATCAGGGCCTCGTTCTTCGGCGAGTAGGTCTTGATGAGCGTCATCTACCAGGTCCCCCAGTTCTCGTTGTGGGCGACCTCGTCGGCGACGGACGGTCCGGCCGGCTCCACGAAGTCGGTGAACTTGTGCCGGGGCTGGTAGCCCTTGCGGACGATCTTCCCGTCGCGGTCGAACTCGGGCTGCGGATCGGGGGTGCGCACGCCGGTGGTGTCGGCGCCGGGCGCGATGTGTTCGAGGTTGTCCGGGCCGAGCTTGGACAGGTAGAGGATGCCGAGCTTCTTGCGGAAATCGGCCTCGTCATCGCACTGCACGATGGTGTCCCGGGCCGGGTCGTGCTCGTAGCCGTTCCGCTTCTTGTCGCGGTCCTTGCTCTCGAACTCAGCGACGGCCGCGTCAGAGTGATGGAACGCATCCACCCGCATCTGACCTTCGGCGTTCTTCTTGCCCCAGCGCTGGATGACGACCGCGCGGCCCTCGCCGTTCACGATCAGCACTTGGTGATATTCCTTGGTGCCCTGTCGATGCAGCATCGACTTCTTGCGCAGGGCGATCGGGTAGACCGGCATGGCTCCTCTCTGCTGTGCGTGTGTCTGTCTCTCGCTCGCTGACTATAGCGAGCGCACGTCGGGGTTTCGTGTCACCACTGACTTATTGCGTCAGGCAGTGAGCGGCGCCTTCGCCCGGCGCAGCGCCGTGTAGGGGTTGCGCAGGCGCCATTCGACAGCGAGCCGCGGGCTGTATTCCTGAGCCTGCCAGAGCGCCTTGCGCACGACCTCGGGCTTGGCCTCGTTCGGGTCCTGGTCGAGCGGCAGCAGGGCTATGCGCGCCTTGAGCCCGATCTTGCGGATCGACTCCGCGGCCTTCACGGCGGCGGCGAGCGCGTCGGGCGTCCCGTCCCAGCAGATGATGACCTCCTGGAGCCCGTAGCCCTTGAGCACGAGGAGCTGGCCGAGCTGGTCACGGCCCTCGAGGTCGCCGGTCGACAGGTGCTTGCCGAAGGAGCCGACGGGGACGATGTCGCGCAGCTCGCTCTCACCGTCGATCGCCGCCTTGAGCGAGAACACGTCGAAGGCGCCCTCCCCCATCGCGATCCGGCGCGCCCGCACGGCGTTGTGGCCGTTGTAGAGGAAGCGGCCGGTGCCGGGCAGCGCGGGCGGGAACAGGTATTTCGCGTCCTGGTCGCCGATGATGTCGCGGCCCTGGAAGGTCACGAGCTTGCCGTCGAGGTCGTAGACCGGGATCAGCAGGCGCTGCTCCCACTTCTGGCCGCCCCGGGTGCCGTCGTCCTTCGTCCAGTTCCACCAGCCGCTGTCGCAGTAGCGCAGCCGGAAGTAGGCCGCGAGCTCCACGCCGATCCCGCGGCTCTCGAGGTATTTCAGGTTCTGGCCGTCGGCCGTGGGCAGCGCGAAGCTGTCGGGGAGCTTGATCTCGTCGGGCACCTCGACGGCGGCCGTGATCGTGCGCTTCGGGCGCCAGCCCTGCTCCACGCAGGCCGCCTTGACGTGCTTGAGGGTCTCGCCCCACTTCTTCGCGTCCTTATCGCCGTGCAGGTAGGCGTTAACGAAGGACAGCTTGTTGAAGCGGGTCTCGCACACGAAGCAGTTGCCGATCCCGGACTCGGCGTTGAGGTAGACCCGGTAGCGCCCGTCCCGGCAGTGGTCCTGCGGGCAGTCCTTCACGTTGATCTGCATGCCCGACGAGCCGCGCGTGGGCCCCTTGTAGGCCAGGCCCTCGCGGTCGAACCATTGCTCCAGGTCGAGCTCGTCGGACAGCTCCTGAAAATCGCTCACGGGCGCCTCCAGCCGAGAGACTCGAGGGTCTCCCGCACGCTCCGCGCCTGCTCGAGGAAGCGCCGGCCCGTGACCTTCGGATCCTCGAGCACGCAGTCCCACTGGAAGTTGGCGTTGCGCGCGAGCACGCGCGCCGCGCCGATGTCCTCGTCGGTGAACCCGTCGAGCTGCTGCTCCAGCGGGTAGCCCATGCAGTCCTTGCCCGAGCGGTCGATCATGCGTTGCCCCGGATCTCGCCGCGCGTGGCCGCCTGGATCGCGTGCGCGTCGCTGCCCGAGGCCGGGATCCAGGCCCGGATGTAGGAGCTGGCCCAGACGTCGGCCGGGTAGCGCACCTCGACCTCGAGCACCTGGATCGGCGGCAGCCAGAACCGGCGCCGCTCGACGAACCTGAACCGACCCGTCCTCATGCCGCCCTCCTCTCGTCCTCGTCGTTGAGCTCGATGGCGACGCAGCGCGGCTCCATCACCACCTCGACGGCGTAGCGGCCGGCGATCCGGGCCGGCGCCAGGATCTCGACCACGTAGTCGAAGGCGTCCCAGCTCTCGGGATCGTTCTCGACGTTGGCCTCGATCAGCATCTCGGCGACGTCGGACCCGCGCACGAACTCGGGCAGGTCCACCTCGGCCTGGCTCTCGTAGGGCTCGGGCGGCTGGTAGCGCCGGTCCATCTTGATCTTCTGGCGCGGGCATTCGCGCCAGAGCACGGTGATCTTGGCCATCAGCGGCTCACCCCCAGGACCTTCGAGAGGAACTTCATGCGTGCTCGGTCCTGCTGGATGCGGATCACGACGCCCTCTTCGCCGTTGCGGTGCGCGACGAACTCGATGCGGGCTTCCGAGACCTGCTTCTCCTCGGACGTCGCCGAGATCGCGATCACCACGTCGGCGATGCGGATCTTGTTGAAGTCCTCGGCCACGTCGGTCGCCTTGACGCTGGTTGCCTTGGCGCCGTCGCGGTTCGTCTGCGTGGCCGTGAGCACCGCGGCGTTCTCGCTGAAGGCGATGGCGCGCAGGTCGACCCAGATCGACTTGCTCTCCTGGATCGGATTGTCGTTGCGATGCTCCGCGGCCATGATGTCCGCGTAGTCGACGATGATGAGGTCGAAGACGATCCCGCGGGCGCGGTAGCGCTCGATCAGCCGCCGGAGCTGGCTGCCCTTCATCGTCCCGGTCGGGAACTCGTGGATGATGAACTTGCCGGACTTCTTGGCGGCGAGCTCGACGGCCTCCTGCACCTTGAACGGGTTGTCGTTCAGGCCCTTCATCAGGGTGTCCGACACGTTCGCGTCGAGACGATCCGCGATAATGCGCGAGGCGACCTCGAGGGAGACGTAGAGGACGTTGTAGCCGGCGAAGGCCGCATACTTGCCGAAGTCGGCCAGACCCATCGACTTGCCGCCCTTGGCCGGCGCCATCAGCGCCGAGAGCTCCTTGCGGCCCCAGCCCTTGTGGTAGAGGAGGTCGTCGATCTCCTTGATGCCGGTCGTGATGCCGTCGGGCTTGTAGAGCCCGGCCGCGATCATCTTGCGCCGCTCGGTGCGCTCCTGGATGTGGTCGAAGTAGTCGATGCCGCCCGCGTCCTCGGCCACGCCGACGAGCTTCGCCTGCTCGATGCGGGCGAAGGCCTTGGCGTAGTCGCCCCGGTCCATGTCCGAGACGCTCGCGAGGATCGCCTCCTCGAGCGCCCGGTGCTTGGCGAAGGTCGAGACCTCATCGACCACGAAGTCGCGGTCCGAGATGTCGGAGGTGAGGAGCTCCTTCACCTTCTCCTTGACGTCGGCGACCATGTCCTTGCGGATGGACTTGTTCGCGATGCCATTGGCGATCAGCCTGACAAGTGTGACCTTGTCGGGCAGCATTTTATACTTGGCGAAGTATTCCCCGGTCAGCTTGACCAGGACGGCTTCGGCCTCGTTGACGAAGTAGAAGGGCTGGATCAGCCCATCCGTGCGCTGCGCGAAGACCGGGTCGCGCACCTGGAGCGCGGCGACCTTGGTCTGAAACTCGGCGTCGAACTGGAAGGCGCCCGGGTTCGCGGGGACCGCGTCGTCTTCCTCGACCGTGACGTGCGCGGTCATGGATCAGTCCTCGAGGCAGTAGCCGAGCAGGTTGCCCTTAAAGAAAGTCAGTGCTGACTGATTTCCGATCGCAGCCTTGATGGTGAACTGGTCGGCGGCGACGAGCTTCCCGCGCCGGGTCGTGCCGTCCAGGAGAGCCAGGGTGACGTCCCGGCCGACGCCGGCCTTCAGCTCGTCCTGGTGGTTCCAGGCGCGCGGCTTCATCGGCTGCCGGGGCGCGCCCGGGCCGCGACGCTCGATCACGGGGCGGTTCTGGGGCTTCATCGCGTGTTCTCTCGCTCGTGTTGTGTTGCGTCGCGTCGACTATAGCGAGCGCAGGTCAGGGTTTCTCAGCGGACGTCGTCGATCCGCGACATCACCACGTCGCCCCAGCGCGCGCGGGCCTTCTCCTCCGGGAGCACCTGCTCGTCGTAGATCAGGCCCTTGAGGGCGTGGACGATGTTGGAGCGCTTCGACACCTGGGCGAGCAGCCACTCGTGGTGCGCGTCCTGGATCGGCGAGGCCTGGTAGCGCTCGTTCTTGAAGCGCTCGTCCTTGGCCACGTAGAGGATGCCGCTCTGCCGATCGTTCCAAGTGTCTGAAACCGCGGTCAGCAGGTCGAAGTTATAGAGGTGGGTCGGTCGCGGCAGGTATTCCTTGCGGCACTTGCGCAGGGACCAGTGCATCGCGATGCCGATGTAGAGGTCGTAGGGCATGCACAGCCCGTCGGCCATCTGGCGCGCCTTCCACAGGCCGGCCCGGTCGGTGTTGCGCTTGGCCAGGTCGAACGGATCCTCGGCCTTGATCCCCTTCACGTAGTCGGCCTTGGCCCGGTCGAAGGTCGAGGCATACATCTGCCGGTAGACCCGGCGGTAGGCGTCCGTGAACAGGTAGGTCGCGTGGACCGGGTGCATGAAGCGGTAGTCGAACCACTTCGAGGCCATGAGCCAGCGCTCGGGCTCGACCCATTCGTCGGGCAGCGCGTGCATGATGTCGTGGCAGGCCTCGAGGGGGAGGTCTGTCCCGAAGACGATCTGCTCCCCCTCCCCTGTCGTGTCTTGTCCCGGTGTCATCGTCGACCTTCGCGTGAGCTGCCCGAGGCCGGGCGCGTTGCTGTGCTGCTCACGCTATAGTCGCGCAGCGTCGGGTCTTCTGACCTAGGCGTCAGCGCCGATGAAGCGCCGCAGGCCGGCGTGGTCGGGCTCGTCGTCGTTGACCGGATCGGCGGCCACCGGCCCTTAGCGGATGGTCACTCAATACAGGTAGTCATGAACAATCCTACGTCACAGCCACGCTTGTTCAAGCCAGCGTGCGCTATGACGTAGAAGAACGCGGTGAAGAACAGTGCGCCTGCGAGGACCGCGATTGCTAGCGTCCTAATGGCCGATTTCAGCATCATGGCCCTCAAGCGTTGGGGTCCGCTTCTAATCCTTAGCAGTTACGGTGGTGATAGGTGAGCTGGGGCAGCCATCCAACCCTTGTGATGACGGCGCTCGCCGCGCGCGACAGCCGAGAGATGCCCCTGCGAGAGGTCGTTCTCCCGGCAGAAAGCCTTGAGGTTCGTGACCAGGCGCCTCTGGCCGTCCGGGGCCGTCACGACGTAGGTCCGAGACAGCGAGGCTGCGATGGCCGCCAGATGCGCTGACGAGCGCTTCAGGGCCGACTGGCGGATCCGCTCGATACTCTCCGCGCTGCGCCGGGCTCCGCGGTGGTGAGCCACCCTGGCAGCCTTCTCGGCCGCCGTGTGCTCGCGCGTGGCGATGACGACCTTCTGGGCGGCGAGCGCAGCCTCAGAGAGCACCCTCCCCTTGGCGGCCGCGCGCATCTTGGCGATGGACTCGGGTCGGTGCTTCACGCCGAGGTTCGAGGCCGCGTCGCGGCGCCGATTGTAGAGGCCCTTGGCCCAGAGCCGGTCGATCCACTCCTGCTCGACCTCGATCAGCCGCTCGGGCTCCACGAGCTCGAGGACGAAGAAGCCGAAGGCCTCCTTGCCGTGCTTGTCCCAGGCCCGCTGGAAGTAGGAGTTCTGGTGCGAGCCCCGGGCGAGGTAGGCGCGATGCACGGACCAGCGTCGCGTGATGTGGACGGCACTCCCGATGTAGTGCCGCCCGCTTTCGTGATGGATGATGGCGTAGATGCCACTAAGCCGCGTCGACAATTCCGAGGGTCCTCTTCAGGCCCTGAGTATAGTCGTTGCCGTCATCGTTGTCGGGTGCCGGTTCATCCGCAACTGGATTTTCATACGCGGCCAGCACGTCCTGGCAGAAGCCCGAGCGCACGACGTCCTCGCGGCCGAACCGGATGACCCCGACGCTGCGCACGCGCTCCAGGCGCGAGACGGCGTCCATGAGCCCTGACGGCCCGGGGATGTCCTTCTGGGCCGGGTCGCCGTTGACCACCACGCGGGTGCCCTCGCCGATGCGGGTGAGGAACATCTTCATCTGGCCGGGCGTGGTGTTCTGCGCCTCGTCGAGCAGCACGTCGGCGTCCTTGAGTGTAGAGCCGCGCAGCAGCGCCAGCGGGCGCGCCTCGATCCGCCCTTCCTTGATGAGGTATTCGGTGAAGCCCTTGCCCAGGACGTCCTCGAACGCCTCGCGCACCGGCCGAAAGTAGGGCTCGAACTTCTCGTCCAGCTCGCCGGGCAGGAAGCCGAGGCTCTCGCCGGCCTCGACCGCAGGCCGGGTGATGACCACCCGCTCGATCTCGCCGTCGCGCAGGCGCTCGGCCATGCGGGCGGCGGCGAACCAGGTCTTGCCGGTGCCGGCCGAGCCCAGGGCGATCGTGAGCGTGTTGGAGCTCATCGAGACGTCGAAGCGCGCCTGGGCGGCGTTGAGCGGCTTCACGGGTGCCTGCCGGGGCTTGGCCGGCGCCTGCGGGCGCCGGTTCTCGGCGACGAGTTGAAGAAGCGGACCGTGCTGAGTGCCCTTCCCCTGACGCTTGGCGTCGCGGCGCTGCTTACGGCGGATCGCCTTCTCGGCGGTGTTAGTCGCGGTGCTCATGTCGACTCCAGGGTCGGTGGGGAAAGAGAGCGAGCGCACATAAGTAAGCACTGACTTACTTCGGGACGCAAGCGATCATTCGGCCAGGAGCGCGATCTCCTGAGTAGCCGTCAGTGCGAGCGTCTGCCCGGGCAGGACCCGCAGCTCGGAGTCGAAGCCGTGGATGATGAGCAAGCCGCCGTCGCTACTCCGGGCGTAGTTGCGGAACACGAGCCAGGCCGGCCACGCCAACGAGGGCTGCCCCGTGTAGCGGAAGCTGTCGATGATCCGGCGCATCAGACGATCTTCGCCGCGTCGTCGAACAGGACCTGGAGCTGGGTGGCGTCCATCCCGAGCTCGAGGCCGATCGCCTGCACGTAGGGGTTGGCGATCTCCCAGTCGTTGGCTCGCTGGAAGAAGATCTTCACTGGCGGGTAGGGGTGGTTGAGCGCGATGCTCTCGACCAGGGGCAGCAGCCCGCGGTTGAACAGCGCCGTCACCGCCTGGGCGGCCGAGACCTTCGTGACGGGCGGCTTGGGCGGATCGACGAACTCGCCGGTCGCCAGGTTGCAGACCTTGTTGGCGAACAGGCTGTCCACGTCGACGATGTCGAGGTCGACGCCGCTGATCTCGACCACGCGCCCGTTGCCCGGGAACATCGCGTGCTCGTCGCGCACCGCGGACAGCACCATGTCGCCGGCCGGCGTCGACACCAGGATCGCCCGGACCGTGCCCTCGGTCCAGTTCTCGGCCTTCCGCGAGAAGCTATACCAGTCCAGGCCGTCGCTGATGCGGCGGCTGAACAGGGTGCCGGGCGGCACGAACATGCCATCCGGCGGCTCGGTCGGCTGGTAGATCTCGAACGCGCCGTGGTCGATGACTGAGTAGGACATGGCTTCTTCTCGGGATCAGTTGATGTAGGCGACCGTGACCCAGTTCTGGTCCGGGTCCGTGACCTGGACGTAGCGCCAGCGGGCGTTGCTCAGCAGCTTCCAGGAGTTGTCGGCGGCCAGGCCGGTGACGACGGCGCCGGCGAAGGGCTCGTAGATCGTGCCGTTGGCGTTGCCGGTGGCGTTCAGCAGGTCCACGGCGGTCTTGTCGCCGGCCTTCACGAGGCGGACGTTCTTGATCGAGTTGTAGTAGCGGGCCCAGGCAGTCGCCCGGTCCTCGATGCGCTGGTTCAGGGAGCCGTTCGCGGGGCCGGTGCCGAACTGCTTCGAGCCGAAGTCACCGCCCGGCCCGATCCAGAAGATGATCGAGTCGTCGGCCGCATTCCGCCAGTAGACGTAGCCGTCTGCCTCGAGGCGCCAGTAAGCCTGGAAGCCACCCGTGTAGGCGAAGGTGATCCGCGGGTTCGCCTTCGCAAGCGTGATGTCGCCCGTGAGCTGGCCGCCGACCTTGTCGAACTTGCCCGAGATGTCCGGGCCGGCGTTGCGCAGCGCGCTGGCGAAGTCGCCGATCGCCGACGACCAGACCGAGCCGTCCTTGCCCACGCGGAACACGTCGGCGCCCATGAAGAGGCCGAACACGTTGGCGTTCTGGTAGAGCGTCGCGGCCGTGCCGCCGGCCCGGTCGTCGAGCTGAAGCGCGGCGCCGCCGCCCGTGGCGCGCAGGAGCGAGCCCGCGATCTGGCCCGGGGACGTGAACGAGCCGTCGGCGCCGATCACCGTGTAGCGGTAGGCGTCCGCCGCGCCGGTGCGAACCACGAAGTCGTCCGTGTTGCCGTCGGCGTAGATGTAGGTCTGCCGGCCCGAGAGGCTGATGCCGGCGAAGTTCGCGCCTGCGCCCAGCGTCGCCTTGCTGTTCGGGTCGAAGTTCCCGTTGTCCCAGGGCGTCAGGTTCGCCCAGGTCGGGCGCGCGGAGACAGCCAGCGAGGCGAAGCTCGCCGCGCCGCCCAGGGTCGCCTTGGTGGCCGGGTCGAAGTTCCCAGCGTGCCACACGGCCTTGCCGCCCACGGCCAGCGACGCGAAGCCGGCATCGCCGCCGAGCGTCGCCTTGGTCGAGGGGTCGAAGTTGCCGCTGTCCCACGGGGTCAGGCCGCCCCAGCTCGGGCGGTTCTGGACCGAGAGCGAGCCGAACGAGCCGGCGCCGGCCACCGTGACCTTGGGCGCCGTGACCTCGCCGGTGAAGGCCGGGCTGGCGAGGTTGGCCTTGGTCGAGGGGTCAAAGTTCCCCGCGTGCCAGACCGCGCTGGTGCCGACCTTCAGGGCCGCGAACGTGCCGGTGCCGCTGGCCGAGAGGTCGGCGACCGAGGTCGCACCCGAGACCGTGAGCGCCGAGAAGCTGACGCTGGAGTTCAGGCTGGCCTTGGTGCTGGGGTCGAAGTTGCCCGCGTGCCAGACCGCCTTGTTGCCGACCGTGAGCGCGTCGAAGGCGCCGGACGCCGAGGAGACCGACGGCGCGCTGATCGCGCCCGTGAAGGCGGCGCCGCCCAGCCCAGCCTTGGAGCTCGGGTCGAAGTTGCCGGCGTCCCAGACGGCCTTGCCCTTCACCGTGGGGCGCGTGCCGAAATCGGTGTCACCCGCGATCGTGCCGCCGGCCTTGTCGAACTTGGCGTCGAGCGCCGTCGCCATGTCCGAGCGGATCGCGGTGTCGGCCGAGGCGAAGTCCGAGCGCACGCTGGCGAGCGCGCTCTGGAGGCCGGACACGTCGGCGACCGCAATGGCCAGTGCCGTCTTCAGGGCCGCGGCCGTGATCGCGCCCTTGAGCCCGGCCACCGAGAGCACGGCGTCGGTCGGCGTCAGCAGCTCCTTCCAGTTGGCGAGCGTCGTCGCCGGCTCGACCTTCAGGACGAAGCACTTGTTGAGGTCGGACCGGATCGCGATGTCGCCGCGCTCGGCCGTGAGCGCGAGCATCTCGGCCTCGGACGCCACCGGGAAGGTGTCGGTGATCGCCACCGCCGGGATGATCGAGGCGTCGAGCTTCGAGTTGGCGTCCAGCACGGGCACCTGGCCGGCGCCCGTGCCCGCTGCGAGCTTGGCGGCCGTGCCGAGCTCGGCCTCGATGGCGGCCTTGGCCGCGGCCGTGTCGCCGGCAGCCGTGTCGGCGATCGCCTGGAGCTTGCCGGCCAGGTCGGTGACGTCGGCCGCGACCAGGACGGTGCGCAGGTAGGCCAGGATGTCGGCCACGCTGATCTGCACGTCCCGGCCACTCTGGACCGCGGCCCAGAAGTCCGCCGAGCCCAGGGCTGTTGCCTGCGGCTCCTCACTCGCCTTGCGGTTTGCCACCGTTCGATCCTCTGCCTGGAGCCTAGTTGCCGTCGTCGTTCTCGACCTGCTGAAGGTCGCCGGCCTCGGTCAGGCGCAGCACGCCGTCCTCGGTGAGCCGGTAGGTTGCCAGGGCGCCGAGCTGGCCGGTGACGGTCGCCATGCCGTCCGCCCTGCCCTTCAGCGCCTTCGCGATGATCTCGTGGCCCGTCAGGCTGCCCGCGCCCGCGGGGCGGCCGCCCAGAACCTTCGCCACCCGCAAGCCGCCTGCGGGGCTCGTAGAGCCGTGCGTCGCCCCCGCGAGGGGCTTGGCCACTGCCAGGGCGCCGGCGGCCGTGCTGGAGCCGCGCAGCGTGCCCTCGAGCGCGCTGTCGGTCCGGATCTCGCCCGCGGCCGATCCGGTGCCGACGATCGTGCCGGCGAGCAGCTTCTCGACCAGGAGCCGGCCCGTCGCGGAACCGGCGCCCTGGGCGGTCTCGCCCGCGAGCTGTCGCCCGATGCTCGGGACGCCCGAGACCCCGCTCTTGCCGGCGGCCGCTGCGCGGAGCGGCTTGCCGATCTGGAGCGTCCCCTCCCCGCTCGCCCGGGCCGAGACCCAGCCGACCAGGCGCTTGCCGACGACGAGCTGCCCGGTGACGCTCGCGCGGCCCGCGACCTGGCCGTGCATGTCGTCGCTGAGCGAGGACCGGAGGCGGCCGGTGATCGTGCTGCGGCCCGAGGCGGTCCCGTGCAGCGGCGCGATGGTCGAGAGGTTCGCCCGGATGCTGGTGCGGCCGGCGGCGACGCCCGCGAGGTTGTCGGCCCGGCTCGTGATCGAGAGGCGGCCTGTGAGGCTCGCCCGGCCCAGCGCGGACCCGGACAGCGCAAAGCGGTCGCCACCGTAGTAGCGACGGCTTGCGGCAGCCGTGTAGGCGCTGGGAAGCACGGGCCGGAGACCTTAGTCTTCGGTGATGGCGAGGGCGCCGACCGGGAAGCTCACCGGGTTGCCGGCGTTGATCGTCTGCTTGCCGCCGGTCAGCGGGGCCGACTCCAGCATGGTGCCGCCGGCCGCGGCCGAGAACACGGCGAAGTGGGTCACGTCGGTGCCGCCCGCGGCGTTGCCGAAGTCCACGATGGCCGAGTTGGAGATGGTCTTGTTGGCCGGCTCGCCGAACGGCGCAGCGACGCGCCCGTCGGGACGGACCGCGGTCGTGACCTCCTGGCCGCCGGTGCCGGCGTCGGTCGGGTCGCCGTTGAACAGGGCGATGAACAGGCCAGCGGGCGGGGCCGGGAAGGCGGTGCCGCGCAGCCAGTTGAGGAGGGCGTTCTCGAGGTAGGTGCTCTTGCCGGCCATTCGGGGCTCCTGTGGCCGGGCAGAGCCGGCATCGGTAAGTCAGTGGTGACTTATCATAACCCGAGAGGAGCCGGCGATCCAGAGGCCCGAGAGCGCTTGTTCGTCCCGGATGCCCAACGCCATCGCCCTGTATGTAGATAATCAGTAGTAGTCTAATACTAACATCTAAATACAGGCCGATGGCACCGGGAAGTCTTGGCTACCGGGCATAATCCCGGCGCACGGCGTTGATCCAGTCCACGGCGCGCTGACCGCAGGCGGTCTTGGCCCGGTCGAGGACCTTTGCCTCCCCGATGATCCGCACCACGTCGGCCTTGGAGAGGGCCCGGTCCGGGATGTCGGGGAAGGCCCGCGCGAGGCAGCCCTGGACGCCATCGGGCGCCGCCGGCAGCGTCACGCGGATGCTGGTCCCGGTGAGCGGGGCCGGCGCGTTAGAGGTTACGCAGGCGCCGAGCGACGTCGCCATCAACGCACTCGCGATCACGGTCCTTGTCCTTGGCCAGAACATCGTTCAGCTCCTTCAGCTTGGCGTTGTCCGCCTTCTCGGCGGCGAGGTCCTTCGCGGCCTGCGCCGCCTCCTGCTTGTTCTGGGCCTCCGCGAGGTCGGCCCGCTTGGTCTCGGCGTCGAGCGCGCGGCTGGCCTCCTGCTCGAAGGCGAGGTGCGCGCCCTTCGCCTGCCCGGCCTGGTAGAGGGCGCCGCCCACGATCAGGCAGATGCCGGCGATGATGAGCGGCTGCTTGATGAAGCTCGGCAGGAAGGTCGTGCCGAATACCGCGAGCGCGATGAGCGCGATCCCCGCGATGCCCGAGAGCGTCGCGAGGATCGAGAAGGCGGTCCAGCCGTTGGCGAGGGTGAGGAGCAGGCTGCTCATTTCACCCCCTCGAGGCAGAGGTTCTTCTCGCGCGTGCGCCGCCCGATCAGTTCCTTCTGCTTCGTCCACGCCATCATGGCGTTGCAGGCTTCGACCTTGCGGCCCTGGTTGTAGAGCCGGACGGTGGTCGACTTGCAGAAGCCGGCCTGCCCGATGTTGTAGGCGAACGAGACGAAGGCGATCTCCGTCTTGTCCGTCATCGGCTGCTTGACGCAGCTCTCGACCTTGTTGGCGAACTCGTCGATCCGCTTGAGCAGCAGCGCGTCGCACTGCGCCTTGGTGTAGGTCGCGCCCCACACGGCGCCCTTGGTCTCACCGTAGCAGTAGGTGTTGACCCCGACCGTGTCCTTGTAGGTCCGCAGCCGCAGACCCTCCTCGGTGCCCACCTGGCTGATCGCCGCGACCCCGAGGGCCGTGGCGACCAGACCACCGAGCACGGTGCGCTTCGTCAGGCGGCTCACTGCTCGCCGCCCGAGACCGAGGACGGGGTGATCCCGTCCTGCGTCACGAGGCGCGAGTAGCCGGCGGCCGCGCTGACCAGGATGTAGAGGGCGACGAAGACCTTGTTGTCGATCGGCGGGTTCTCCAGCAGCGCCTGCATGCCGAGCTGGATGGCGGCGAGCAGCGACGCGAGCAGCGAGAACCGGACGCTCCAGGTCTTCTTGATGAGGTTCACCCAGTCGTCGCGGAGCTGAACGGCGAGCGGGACCTTCGCGAACTGAGCCTTGAGCCAGGACCAGACGGCGGACGGGGACAGGGACATAGCTTCCTCTCTCTTGTGTTAAGTCAGTGCTGACTGACTTTCCGGGTCAATGGACCCAGGCCTTCACCGCGCCCGTGACGCCCGTGACGGTGGCGAGGAGCCAGCCGATGAGCCCACCCAGGCCCAGGATTGCGGCGGCGCCGGCGCGGTAGTTCGAGATCATCTTCTTGAGGGCCTCGATTTCGACCTTCGCCGTGGTCAGCTCGGTCTTGGTCGAGGCCAGCTCGTTCTTGGTCTGCTGGAGCTCGAAGGAGGTCGCCTGGAGCTGCTCCTTGACCTTGGTCAGCTCCCTGCTGGTCTCCTTCAGCTCGTCTCGGGCCTCCGTCACCTTCTCGGTGAGGACTTCCATCTTGGCGATTAGAACCGCCAGCCCGCTATCGGGGATGTCAGGCATTGCGAGATCTCCCGAAGGGGTGAGTAAGCGCTGACTTATTATGCCCCAAGAGCTCCGTTCTGAACACCCCTCCCCCGGTTATGAGGCGAAGGCCATTCCGTGACTGGCGAGCAGCCGAACGATGGCAGCGTGGCTTTCGCACGCCTCGATCTCGACGTTGAGGGCGATCCGCTGGAGCTCCATGGCGTCGCCGGCGCCGTTCGCGCGGTCGAGGATGGACCGCGCGAACGGCGCCGAGTCGATGCGCCGCAGCCGGGCCTCCTGCTCGATCAGCGGCGAGGATCCGCCCTCGACGACCACGCGCGCCTGCTCGGCCTTGCGGACGTAGATGGCGCGCCGACCGGCCGGCACGTCCTGATGCGCGAGCCCCTCGTAGTGGGCGGCGACGATGGCCTTGGCGCGCTCGCGCGCGTCGGTGAGGCTGGGTCCGTGGATCATGGCTCAGTCCGTGACGGTGAGGGTGAGGGCGGCCGGCAGCACCGGGAACGCCTCGAACAGGATCGCGTAGGTGCCGGGCACGGTGAACCCGATCTTCAGGTCGCCGCCCTCGTGCTCGTGCGTGCCCGAGACCGGACCGGCGAACGTGATCGTGCAGGCCGGCACGCCCGGGAGCGTCGCCTCCTCGCCGGCCGGCAGGATCGGGCGATCGAAGCGGCCCTCGAACTCCGGGCGGTCCTGGATCACCGGCTCGGCGCCTGAGAGATCCACGTAGCGCCGGGAGGTGAACGTCTGCATGCACCAGCCGCCGTCCCCGAACAGGATGCGGATGCCCCGCTCCTGCTCGTCCTCGGTGAAGCCGACGCCCTGGAAGCGGTAGCCGACGATGCGGCCGGTCTCGTCGTAGGGCACGGCCTCGGCCGGCGTGATGTAGTCGCGCTTCTCGGTCATCGTGTAAGCTCCGTGACTGAAAGGTAGACGTCACCAACATTCGGTTCGCCGTTGCTGTCGGTGACGCGCAGGATGAGGTTGCCGATCTGCTTTGGCTCCCAGGAGAAAACCAGCACAGTCGGCGTCATGAACTGGAAGCTGCCGCCCGCTGAGACGGAATAGAGGTAGGAGAAGCTGTTCACGACGCCTCGAAGGACAGTCCAGGTCTGGCCGCCGTCGGCCGAGTAATCGACCGTCAGCGCTCCGGTCGACGCGTTCTGCGGGTGCGGGGTGCCACCATCGCCCTTCCGGTAGGCGAGGATCTGGAAAATGCTGGTCAGCTCACGGGCGGCGATGGGAACCGTAGTGACCTTGCCCGGGTCGGCGTTCGCGACGGTCTGTGAGACCGCCTTGCCGGCGATCTTGACCGTGTTGACCTGAAGGTCGCCGATCTTGGCGTTGGTGATCGCCGCATCGCCGATCTGAGCCGCCTGGATCGAGGCGTCCTTGATCGAGGCGCCGTCGATGGTCGCCTTGCGGATGTAGCTGCCGTCCAGCGAGGTCTCGTCGTCGGTGATCTTCAGGACGGCCTGGCCGTTCTTGTCCCGGACCTCCATGCCGTAGATCTCGGTCTTGCCGTCGCCCTCGAAGACGCCGACGTTGCCGATGGAGACCTGCTCGACGCCGTTGTTGGCTACGATCCGCATCAGGCGGTTGCGGGCGTCGAGCTGGAAGTTGGCCGAGCCGAGGAAGATCAGGTCCGCGGTGATGGTGCCGGCGCCGAGCTTGTCGGCCGTCACCTCGCCCGCGGCGATCTTCTCAGCCGTGATGGCCCCGGCCGCGATGTTGGCCGCCTGGATGGCACCCGCCTTGATCTGGTCGGCCGTGATCGAGCCCGTGTTGATGCGCGAGCCGTCGATGATCGTGCCGCCGTAGACCGGGTTGAGCCCGGCGAACCCGTCGTAGGAGCACAGCAGCACGGCGTCCGGGTCGGCGAGGATGGCCGAGGCGCTGTCGAGGGCGACCTGGACCACGTTCTGCTTGGCCCGGCTCCACCACGCGAAGGCGTGCTTGCCGCCCGTCTGGACGCTGCCAGCAGCCACCGCGGCGGCCACGGCGACGCCGTCATCGCCCGTGAACAGGATCGTGCCGGCGCTCCACGAGAGCGTGGCCTCCTCCTTGTCCGCCGAGAAGTCGAGCCCGACCGTCTGAAGCCCGCGCGCGCCGATCTTGAGGGTGTTGGCCGCGATGGAGTTCGCCGCGATGTGGCCGCCGTCGATCTGGGTCGCGTCGGGGCCGCCCAGCCACGAGGAGAGCGTCACCTCGCCGCCGATGCGGATCCGGTCGGCCTGGATCGAGCCGGCCTTGATGTTGTCGCCCGTGATGGTGCCGGCGGCGATCTTGTCGCCAGTGATCGTGCCGGCCTTCACCTGGTCCGCGGTGATGGAGCCGGCGACGATGCGGTTGGCCGAGAGCGAGTTGGTGGCGATCGAGCCGCCGTCGATCACGGTCGAGGAGTTGGCGACCCACGGGGCGAACGCGGTCTGGTTCGCCAGCGCCTTCGCCAGGTAGAGACCCGTCCAGGCGACCTGCGGGGCCGCCTGCCCCGTCCAGATCGCACGCTGCACCGGCACCACGAAGGCGGCGCCGGCCGGCGCGGTCCCGAACACGCCCAGGCGCGCCATCGTCTCCAGCGGCCCGACACCCGGGGCGGCCGCATGCACGTCGCCCGACGCGGCGGCGAGCGGCTGGCGCGAGGCGTCGAGGAACAGGAGGATGACCTGCGCCTGCGCGCGGGTGATCGAGGCGTAGGCCGACAGCTCGTAGCGCTGACCCGGGGCGACTGGGTAGGCTTCGTCCCAGCCGGCCGGGAGCCGGCGCTCCAGCACCAGGTCCGCGTAGGCGCCGGCAGCCGGCGTGTCGGCGCGCGCGACCAGCGCGGCACCCATCCCGGGCGGGGCGAAGGTGGTCGAGGCGGTGATCGCCGGGGCCACGCCGTCGGAGGCGCCGTGCAGCGCGAAGCCCGAGACGCCGCCCAGGAAGTCGGCGTTGAACAGCAGGTTGCCCGAGGACAGCCCGACGGCGATCTTGTCGGCCGTGATCGCGCCCGCTGCCAGGGCCTCGGCCTTGATGGCGCCGGCGGCGATCAGCCCGGCCGTGATCGAGTTCGCGACCAGGCGGTCGGCGTCGATCGAGTTGGCGGCCATCTTCTCGGTCGAGATGGCGCCGTCCTCGATCTGCGTGCCCTTGATCTGCCCGACGATGCCGCCTGCCGTGGTGTTGCCCACGACCGGCTCCCATTTACCGTCCTCGATCTGGTAGAGCTTGCCGTCGGTCTTGAGCAGCAGCACGAGCGGGCCGTCGTAGTCGGCGAGCGCCGGCAGCGTGTCGACCACGCCGATCGCCGTCAGCCCGTCGGCGAACGAGGTCTGGTCCAGGATCTGGCCGGCGATCTGCTCCTTGGTGATGACCGGCGAGACCGCCTGCACCGGGCCAGCGAACACCTCGCTCTGGGTGCCGGACGTGTTGACCGTGCGCGCCCAGTAGAAGCGCGTCTGGCCGACCGGCAGCGTCTTGTCGATGAACGTCTGCGCGCCCGCGACGGCGCGCCCCAGCGACGCGCGCTGCGCATTCTGGGCAGCAGCCGCGAACAGCTCGACATACGCGAGATCGGCCTGGGCCGGGTCGACCCAGCTCAGCACGGCCGTCTCGAAGGCGGCGGCGACGGCGAGGCCCGTGACCGGGTCCGGGGCAATGTCGTTCACCGCGGCGACGATCGCGACCGGGTCCGACCAGGTGCCGACCGTGTCCGAGCCGTTATAGGCCCGCACCCGCACCGCGTAGGTCTGCCCGGGCGCCAGGCCGTGCTTCTCCCAGGCCGGGTCGGTGACGCGCTCGCGCACCCAGGTGCCGCCCTCGACCGAGACCTCGACCTCGTAGCCCGCAAGGTTCTCGGACCCGCTCTTGTCCCAGCTCGCGCGCACCACGGCCGTCAGGGTGCCGTCGATCGCGGTCTCGGCTGCGGTCTCGAGCTTCAGGCCGGTCGGCGCGCCGGGCACGTCGGTGTCGATGATCCGGTTCGACACCCACACCTTCTGCTCGGGGCCGACGTTGAGCCCCTGCTTGCCGAACTGGTCGTAGGCGGCGACCCGGACGAAGTAGAAGGTCTCGGGCGTCACCTTGAACGAGACGAGGGTGGAGTTGCCGTCGTAGGCCGGCTTGGTCGCCGCGGGGTCGAAGCCCGAGGCCTGCTCGAGCCACACGAGCACGCCCGCGAAGTCCGGGTCGGCCGGCCGGTCGAAGGACACGAACAGGCTCTCGGTCGTCGTGGTGATCGAGGGCGAGATCACGTCGGGCGCCGCGTTCTCGCACACCAGGGTGGCCGGCGCGCTCTCGCGGCCGAGCACGTCCCGGGCCCGGACCTGGACCCAGAACTTGCGGCGCGGGCCGCCGTCGGCCGCGTTGGCGTCGAGGCCGTAGGTGAAGGTGCCGCCGGGCGCGACCCAGTCGGACACGAGCTCCTGCGTGTCGACGTCGAGGATGCGCACCACGAAGTCGATCGCGTAGGGGATCACCGCGTCCGGCCAGGTGACGTCCCAGTCGAGCACCAGGTCCTTGCCGGCGAAGGCGCCGTCGCCGGCGTCCTGCCCGCGCACGCGCAGGTTCGCGACGGCCGGCCCGGGCTGGCCTTCCCAGCCCGCGACCGTGAAGGCGAGCGAGGCCGGCGCCGACCGCTTCCCCTGGCCCTGGCCGGTCACGTAGGCCGTCCAGTCGCCGGCCTTGAGGTCGGGCAGCGTGATCGACGGGTTCGAGGTGACGCCCATGTCGACGTCGCCGTCCGGGCCGGACAGGAGCACGCTGTAGGCGTTGCTCATCCAGTCGGAGGCCGGCGTCCAGGACAGGAGCACCTCGATGTGCGGCAGGCCATCCCGGAACGTCTGGGTCTCGGTCGCCTTCAGGTTCACCGGCGGCAGGAGCTTGGTCGACGGCCGCACGTAGCTCGGCGGCGCGAGGAAGACGTTCTGCTCGATGCGGGCATACTTCGTCGGGTCGTGGAACAGGGCCGCGACCTTGAAGGTGTTCTTCTTCGGCTCCGTGACCGAGAGCACGCGATACTGGCGCGGTGCCACGTCGGTGCCCGAGATCGCCCACATGGCGCCGGGCGCGATCTCGCCCTCGAGCTCGGCGTCGAGGACGGCCGTGACGTTGCCCTGCTCCCAGCCGATCACGCCCCGGGTCTCGATGACGCCGGCCTTGTTCACCACCGAGATCTTGTAGGTGGCCGTGGCCGTCGGCTCGAAGGCCTTGTCGAGGTTCAGCCGCGAGGGCGAGTGCGAGATCACCCGGCCGCCGATGCGGGTCTGCGCCTTGCGCGGGTCGGCGATGGCCACGATGTGCCCGGGCCGCAGCGGGTCGGCCGCGAGGGCGTCGAGGCCCATCTCGAACTCGACGCTCTCGGTGGCCGTGTAGTCGGTGTCGAGCGTCCAGGCGCCGATCCGGTGCGCGAGCCCGCGCGAGGTGCAGCCGACCGCCTGGATGTCGGTCTGGCGCCAGCCGAACTTGTCCAGGCCCTCGTCGTGCTGCACGACCTCGATGGCGTTCCGGTAGAAGTCCTCCGGGTCGTTCCACGAGACCATCGCGACCGTGTTGCGGGTCTTCTTGGCCGTGCGGGAATACTTGAACTGGCCGCCGATCACGTTGGCCGGCGCGAGCAGCTTCACCGGGTCGGCCGGCTTGTCGGCGACTGCGAACACCTGGCCGACAGACCAGAAGGCCATGCCGCGGAAGGCCGCGGTGATCTGCTGGAGGACCTTGTAGGCCTCGTCGCGCGAGTTGATGACGCCGTTGAAGGTGTAGCGCGGCTCCTGCCCGCCCTTGCCGTCGGCGACCAGCTCGTCGCAGTAGCCGCCGATCTCGTAGAGGCCGAACTTGTCGATCTTGGTCTCGTCGATGAACTCGCCGAGGCCGTAGCGATCGTTGGTCAGCAGGTCGTAGAAGATCCACGCCGGGTTGTTGGTCCAGGCGCGCTTGAAGGTGCCGTCCCAGAAGCCGGTGTAGGTCCGGGCCTCGGGGTCGTAGTTCGAGGGCACCTGGATGATGAGGCCCTTCACGTCGTAGTAGCGCGAGGGGATCGAGCCGCCGAACTGCTGGGCGTCGAGCTCGAGGGCCACGAGCGCCGTGTGGGGATAGGTGAACTGCCCCTCGACGATCGTCGTGTAGCTCTCCCAGATCAGGCCGGCCTGCATGTAGTCGACGGTCGGGTCCGGGCTCTCCCGGCGCACGCGCAGACTGTAGGGGTGGCCGCCCGGCGGCAGGCTGACGACGCTCGCGCGCTCGTAGGGCGAGGTGGTCTTCTGCTGGAGCAGCAGCTCGCGGTGGACCTCGGTCCACTGGCCGCCGTTCGGGCGGATCTCGATCATGTAGTCGAGGTCGTTCGGCAGCAGGGAGCCGTTCTTCGGGTTCTGCACCACGAGGGTCGGGATCTGGCAGACGACGCGCACCGAGGTCGCGTTCTCGTCGGCGATCGTCCGGACCGGCGGCTCCTGGGACTTCTTGATCTCGACGCCGACCGAGTAGGTGGTCTCGGACGAGGCCATGCCGATCAGCGGCGGCTGCTCGGGCTCGCCGTGCCGCTCCTGCCAAGTCACGCCCACGAAGTTGAAGGTGCCGTCGGCGTTCTGGAGCGAGGTCTGGTCGAAGAAGATCGACTGCGCGCCGTTGACCAGGCCGACGATCTCGCCCTCGCCCAGGACCTCGACGAGGCGCGCCTTGGCGTCCGAGCGCAGCGTGTTGCTGGCGTCCGACTTGCCCGCGCTCGAGCCGCCGAGCTTGGCCGAAGTGCCGCCGCCCGAGCCGCTCACGTCAGCGCTGACTGACTCCAGCGCGCGCAGGTCCTCGATCATCGCGTCCATTTAGAAGCCGCCCTTCGTGTCGCCCGTCGTCTGCCCGGTCTTGATCGAGGTCGTGACCGAGCCGTCCTCGTTGATCTTGGTCACGGTGCCGTCCGGGCTCGCGCCCATCGCGATGTCCTCGACGTCCAGCCCGGTCGAGGCCGCGATCGAGCCGCACATCACGCGGCCGTAGATGAGGGGCACGGCCGTGCCCTGCTCGGTGCCGTTCGTCGGCCCGGAGAAGGCGAAGCTGTCCTCCTTCTTGCCGGTGTCGCTCGACTCCTTCTTCGTCATCATCTGGGCCGCGCCCGAGACCGCGAGGCCGAGGCCCAGCACCGCGACCGAGCCCCACATGCCGCCCGAGGTCAGACCCGCGAGCGGGGCGGCCAGCGTGCCGCCCGAGGCGAAGATCGCGACGCCAACCAGCGCGACGCCCAGGATGGCCTTGAGCGCGCCGCCCTTGGCGCGGCCGGCGGCGACCGGCACCAGGTGCAGGTCCGCCTGGCCGAGCCGCAGCGTGTTGATGTCCTCCTCGCCGAGCCGTAGCCCGGTCCGGCGCTCGCCGCGGATCACCTCGTAGGAGCCCTGCTTGAGCGCCTCGAGGAAGCCCTTCACCTGGACGCCGATCCCGCGGATGCACTCGCCCACGGTCGCGGCGTCGAGCCGGAACTCCGGGCCGAACTCGCGCTTCAGGCGGCCGTGCAGGATGACCCTACGCATGGGCGTTCTCCTTCAGGAGCGCGTCGAGGCGCTCGTGGCGCAGCCACTTCTCGACGGCGCGCAGCCAGATCCCGATGGGCTCGCGACGCGACACCCGGGTCGGCAGGTGGTGGAGGATGAGGTTCGAGCCGAGGTAGACCCCGCCGTGGTTGAGCTGGGTCACGCCGGGCCCGAGCTTCACCAGGAAGCAGTCGCCCGGCATCACCTCGGAGACCGGGATCTCCCGGAAGCCGACGTCCGCGAACGCCGCGTAGAGGTCGCGGTGGTCCGCCTCGTAGGCCGGATCCCACCAGCCGTCGGCGCGCGCCTGGGCGCGGAGCTGCACGGGCGGCAGCGGCCACTCCTTGGTGACGTCCTGGGCGGCCAGCCCCTCGCGGCCGAGCGCGTAGGCGTGGCGCACGAGCTCGTAGCAGTCGGTGACGCCGTGCCGGAACGGCCGGCCGATCAGCGGGCCCTGGTCGACGCCCTCGCCCCAGATGATCGGGTCGGCGCAGTCCTTCCCGTCGGTGGCGAGGATCACCCAGGGCAGGTCCGTGTCGATCTGGCCCTGCATGTCGGCCTCGGACGGGAACAGCGGCCCGTTCGGGTGGCTATGGATGACGGCCTGGACCTCCTTGCCCTGCTCGCGCAGCCGCGCGAACACCTCGCCCGGGATAACGAAGTCGCGCTCCGGGTCGGCGGCGTAGTTCGGCACCGGCTTGTAGCGGCCGTTGACCAGGAGCCCGCAGGCCTCCTTGGGGAAGTCGCGCAGCGCGTGGGCGCGCGCGGCCTTCAGCGCGGCGTTGGGCAGCTTGAACATCACTGGGTCCGCACGCGGGCCATGCCGGGGAACGACCAGGTCGGCAGCGCCGCGTTGGTGCCGAACCGGGCCTGGCAGTCGACCAGGCGGCGCCCGCACACGTCCTGGGCCGGGTCCGAGACCGGGTTGGCGTTGCGGTCGAAGCACGCGGAGCCCGTGTAAGGGCAGCTCGCCTTCTCGTAGGAGAAGGCCCCGTTCTTGAAGCGCCGGTAGCGGGCGGTGCAGGTGTCGCGCAGCATCTGCCGGCCGGGCAGTTTGCGGCCCTGCTGGTCGAACGAGGCCGACAGCTCGAACTCGATGTAGACGGGGTTCTCGTCGGTGAGCTGCTCGACCTCGAAGGTGTCCGGGCCGTAGAAGGCCGTCGGATCCGCCTGGGCGCCGCCGTCGAGGAACTGGGCGAAGGTGCGCACCCGCTGCACCGTGCAGCCGATCAGCTCGTCGCCCCAGGTGTTCACGAGGTGCTGGATCACCTCGTTGGAGTTGGCGAAGCGGATCTTGGGCTGGGGCAGCGAGCCCTGGCCGTTGGTCTCGTAGTCCGAGAAGTCGATGTCCACGGCCGTGTAGACGACGCCGCCGAACGAGACCTGCCCGTCCGGGTGCGCCGACTGCGTGAAGTAGTAGACCGGGCCGCCGATCGACGTCGTGTCCAGGCGGAACAGGTAGACCTGCTCGCCGGGCGACATGCTCTGGACGGTGGCGTGGATCGACGACATGGCTGCCCTTGGGTGAGCGGCCATTATAAGTCAGCGCTGACTTATCGTCCAGAGGGTCACACGAGGGTGAAGCACTGCCGGAGCGTGGCTTCCATCGTGTTGGGCGTGCCGCGCTTGCGGCTCCACTCCTCGCAGGTCCACAGGATCGGCGTGTCGTCGTCCGAGAGCGTGTAGTAGAACGGCTCGAACCCGCCCCGGGCGACGAAGAACGCCTCGATCTCCTTCGCCTGGGCCGGGGTGAGGACCTCCCAGGAGAGGTCCACCACCTTGCGGATGTGGTTCATGCCGTCGCCGGCCGTCTGGGTGTAGCCGTCACCGAACTCGGCCTTCAGGAGCTTCACCTCCGGCTTGTCGGTGCTGTCGGTCGGCGCATAGGGCGGGGTGAAGGTCGGAACGGCCATCTCGCGGTCCTCAGTTGTTGAGCATGTTGCCCGGGCGCTGCTGCGTGGCGAGCTCCTTCTGGATCATCGCGCGCATCATCGTCTGGACCTGCGTTGCGGTCTGCTGGGCGAGGTCGGCGTTCTGCTCCTTGGTGCCGCCGGCCGCGTTCACCTGGACCGTCGGGGCGAGCGTGATGACGTTGCCGGCGCTCGCGCCGCCCATCGCCTTCATCTGCTCCTTGGTGAACACGCCCTCGCCCCGCTGGGCGATGATCGGCACCTCGTCGGCGCCGATGATGCCGCCCGTGTGGAAGCGCGGGGCCTGGCCGAAGATCGACGGGTTGACCGATCGCGTCATCGAGAAGCCCGCACCGACGATGCCGCCGGTGTGCATCGCCCCGAACAGCTTGGCGCCGCCGCCGGCCGAGCCCGCGGCCTTGGCGCTGCCGCCGCCGAGCAGCGACTTCAGGCCACCACCGACCCCGGAGCCGCCGAGCGCCGAGGACAGGAGATACCGGATCCCCATCTTGGTGATGTCCTTGGCGATCGACTGGAACAGGTCCGCGAAGTTCGCCTTGCCGGTGGTCACGAAGGTGGCGAGCTGATCGGTGGCGCTGTCGAGCCAGCCGGTCGCGGCCTTCTGCATGTTGTTGCCGAGGTCGGCCCACTCCTTCTGCTGCTTGCCGAGCGGCGAGGAGGCCTCGATCCGCTTGCGCTCCGCGATGATCCGGTCGGCGAGCACCTTCTCGACGGCCGCGCGCTGGTCGGCGTTCCCCGAGACCTGGTTGAGCAGGTCCTGGAGCCGCTTCACCTCCTCCTGGTAGCTCGCCTCGCGCGCCTCGTCGGCTGTCATCAGCCCGCGGTTGATCTCGCGGGTCTTCTTCTGCTCGGCCTGGATCGTCGAGGAGACCTCGTAATCCTTCATGCGCTGGAACAGGGCGTCGTTGGCCGCGGCGAGCGCGTCGTAGCCCTCCTGCGTGAAGGACGGGTCGACCTTCATCAGCTCCTGGTAGCGCTGCTGATCGCGGAGCTGCTCGGCCCGGGCGCGCTGGACGCTGGCCGGCAGCTTGTAGGTGCCCTCCTCGTCCAGCCGCGCCTTGAGCTCGGCCTCCTTCACGTCCAGCTCGTCGCTCTGCTTGGCGCGCCGGTCCTCGGCCTGCTTCAGCCGGTTGCGCTCCTGCTGGGCGCGCGCGGCCGCGGCCTCGACCTCGTCGAGCTTCTGCGCCGAGGCGATCAGCTCCTTGTAGCGCTCGTTGTCCGGGTCCTTCTGGCCGTCGGCCGAGCCGAACTTGCCGTCGCGGATCAGGCGCCGGGTCTCGGACACGCGCTTGCCGTAGCCCTCCTCCTTCTCCGAGGCCTTCTCGGTAAGGTTGATGATGTTCTTGAGCGCGTCCTGCACCTCGTTGTCGTTCTGCTCGATGGTCGCGAGCTGCTCGGCGGCCCGGGCCATCGACAGCTTCTCGGCGTCGGCCTGCGGGATCGTGGTCGGGATCTTGGCGCGGCTGTCCGTCGGGTTCACCGGGTAGTAGCCGGAGTCCTGCTCGACCGTGTTCCCGCCCTGCCGACGCAGCGTGTCGCCATACCAGTCGCGCGCCTTGCCGGCGCCCGCGCCGGACTGGAGCCCCTCCCAGGTGCTCTTGAGAGCGGCGACCACCTTGTCGGTGAAGCCGTTGTCCTGGAGCTCCTTCAGCAGGTCGCCGCCGCCGGTGTTGCGGGCATAGTCCTGCTGGGCGAGCTTCCAGGCGGCCGCGTCCTGGTTCTCGGGCGTGAACGGCTGCCCGTCCATGCCGAGGGACTTCCAGGTGTCGTAGACGATCTGGTAGCGGCCCGCGGCCGACGACTGCCGGCCGTCCCGGGTCGGCTCGTAGATGCGCGGGTGCTGGTCGTAGCTGTCGAACGTGGCGCCGCCCGACGGCGTGTAGCGCACGTTGTAGCGGCCGGCGCTCTCCGGGCCCGAGATCGCGTTCAGGAAGGCGATGGCCGCGGCCGGCAGGTTCGTCGAGACCGGGTCGGTCGACGCGCCGCCCGTGACCGAGCCGTTGCGCGAGACCGGCGAGTTCGGCACGCGGATGTTGGCGCCGATGTTGAGCTCGGTGATCGCCGAGGCGTCGCCCCGGACCACGCCCATCCAGCGGGCGAGCTCCTTCATCTTCTCCAGCGCCTGGTCGGATCCGCCGACGCCCTGGCCGCCGAGCAGCTTGCCCCACACGGTGCTCGCGGCGTCGGCCGCCTCCTTCTGAGCGGCCTGGAGCTGGGTGCGGGCGGCCGCGATGGCGCGTTCCATCGGGGTCTGGTTCGAGCCCATCCCCTTGTAGAGGTCGTTGTTCAGGCCGACGACGATCTTGTCGACCGCAGAGATGTTGCGGTTACGCGCCTCGAACAGGTCCTGCTCGGCCTTCTGCTGGGCGTTGGTGGCGTCGCGGTCGAACTTGTTGCGGCCTTCCATCAGCTCGTCGAGCTTGGACTTCTCGGCCTGGGCCTGGAGGAGCTGGCCGATCAGCTCCTGCACGCGGCCGGAGTCGATCGGGCCATACTTGCCGGCCGCGAGCTTCGCCTGGAGCTCGGCCACCTCACCGGAGGCGCCCACGAGGTTCGCGCGCACGCCCTGGATCGCCGCCGACAGGTTGTCGAGCGCCGTCTTGCCCTTGGCGTAGAGCTTGTCCTCGTCGATCGGCTTGGCGAGGAGCGTGACACCCATCGGGGCCTTGGCCAGCGTGTCGCGCGCCTTCTGGGCGGCCTGCTGGCGCTGAATGAGACCCTGCAGGACCTGATCGGTCTCCTCCTGGTTCAGCTTGGCGTAGTCGCCGGCGTGCGCCTTGGCGTCCTCGTAGGCCGCCTGGGCGTTGGCGATCTGGAGATCGTAGGTCGCGAGCTCGCGGTCGCGCTCGGCCTTGGCGTATTCCGCCTTCAGCGCGTCGGTGGACTTGCCGGCCTTGGCCGCGGCGGCGAGCGCCGCCTCCTGCTTGTCGGCGAGCTCCTTGCCGTAGAGGTCGAACAGCCGGAGCTGGTCGCGGCCGTTCTGGTCGAAGACGTGTAGCTTCGCGTTGGCCGTGCGCTGCGCCTGGTTGATCTGATAGTCGGCCGAGACCTGCGACGCGCGCTGCTCATCCTGCGCGATCTTCTCGCGCTGGTCGGAGATCTGCTTGGTCAGCTCGGCCAGCCGGTCGTTGCGGGTGCCGGCGCCGACGTAGATGCCGACGTTCTGGACGCGCTTCTTCTCGGCCTCGAGCGCCTGAAGCTGGGTCTTCTCGTCCTGGATCTGCTTGACGAAGCTCTTGAGGCTCTCCTTGGACGCGGCAGCGCCGAACTTCTCCACCTCCTCGCGCGCGGCCTTGGCCTTCGAGCCGAACAGGTCGAAGTAGGAGACCGCGAACGAGATCCCCATGCCGACGGCGATCAGGACAGGGGCGAGCTCGACGAGCGCCACCGCGGTCGCGGCGATGGCTGTGCGCACCGTGGCGAGCGTCGCCCGGAAGGTGACGAAGCTGGCGCCTGCGCCCGACAGCGCCCGCTCCACCGAGGCGAAGCTCTCCGGCAGGTTGCGCATCGAGGCGTAGAAGGTCGAGACCTGGGCGCCGGCCGCCGAGATCGCCGCGGAGATCGCGGTCAGCCCCTGCACGGCCCGGGACGCGACGAAGCCCACGGCCAGCGCTTCGCCGACCGCGAGGATCTCGCTCTTGAAGTAGACCAGCCGGCCGACGACCGTCTCGATGATGCCGATCACTCGGGTCAGCCCGGAGCCGAGCTGGGTCGCCAGGTTGCCGGCGGTGGCGCTCGACAGCACCGAGTTCAGCTCGGTCGCCTTGGCGCGCACCGTGTCGAAGAACTGCCCGCCCTCGCCGACCTTGACCGCGAGGTCCTGGAAGGTCGAGCGCAGCCGGGTGACGACGCCGTTGAAGGTGTCCATCTGGGCGGCCGAGGCGCCCCCGAAGGTGCGCTCGAACTCGCCCGACATCGCCTGGATAGCGCTCCGGGCCTCGACGGTGCCGGTGGCCAGCAGCTTGGTCAGCTCGGAGTAGGTGACGCCCATCGACCGGGCCATCAGCTCGGCCGCGCGCGGGACCGCCTCACCGAGCTGCTGGCGCAGCTCCTCCATCTGCACGACGCCCTTGCCGGCCATCTGCTGGATCGCGAGCGCGGCGCGCTTCAGCGCGTCCTCGGAGCCGCCGAACGACGCCACGGCGTCGACGAGGCCCTGCATCGAGCCCTTGGTCGGATCGATGCCGGCGCTCTTGAGCTTCACGAAGACGTCGGTGAGGCCCTGGAACGTGTAGGGCGTGTTCTGCACCTGGCTGCGCAGGTAGGCGAAGCTGTCGCCGACCTCCCGGACCTTGTCGGCCGAGGTGGCGAGGCCCTCGAGGGTCTTGCGGGTGGTCTCGAAGCCGGCGTTGACCTTGACGATCTCGGAGACCCAGCCGGTAGTGGCCGACTGGAGGAGTGAGAAGGCGGCCCGGGTCTGGCCGAGGATGACGGTGATGTCGCGCAGCGAGGAGACTAGGTCGCTCGAGGCGGCCTGCATGCCGTTGAGCGACCGGATGCCCTGGCCGACCTGCTGGCGGAAGTCCTGGATCGACTGGCCCGCACGGACCATCCGGGTCGTGAAGGAGCCGTCGTCCAGCTCAAGCTCTACCCGGATCGCAGTCATCGTCTAAAAACCTCGCGCCATCGCCTTCAGGTCAGCGAGCCCCGCGCGGTCGAGCTGGTCCTCCTGTGTGGCCTTGCCCTCGTCCTTGACCTTGACGACCAGGCCCATCTGCTTGCGCAGGCGATCCTGCATCGAGCCGTAGGCCTCCGAGGAGGTCGCCGAGGCCACCAACTGCAACTGCCGGAGATCGACTTCCGAGAGGATGCGGTCGATATTCTTGGAGTAGAGCCAGAACGTCTTCAGCGGGAGCTGCATGACGTCCCGGAACTTCATCCCGTAGTGATACGAGACGCGGGTGACGAAGAAGCCGAAGTCGATCGCCTCTACGCCGCCGCCTGCGGGTTTCCCTCGGAGGCCTCGCTCTGGACCTTCTTGGTGCCGTCGTTGTCCTGGGCGACGCCCATGAGCTTGTTCAGGTTCACGAGCGGCAGCTTGCGCAGCATCTCCTCGGTCATCGACGGGAAGGCCCGCAGGATGATCTGGATCAGGCCGGAGACCTCGGCGTCGATGTCCCCGTCCTTGCCGAGCGTCTGGAGCAGCTTGGTGTTGGCGATGAAGTCCTCGACGGACACCGGCACCAGCTTGTGCTTCTTGCCGCCGAGCTTGGCCACGACGTCGGGGAACTGGTCGACCGCGTCGAGGTCGATGATGGTGGTGGAGGAGGCCATGCTGCCCTTCTGCTGCGCTCGCGAAAATGACTTGCCGAGCGGATGCACGGCAAGTCAGTGGTGACTTATCTTGTTTCGAAAGGCAAGGGCTTACGCGCCGGCGACGGCGTCGTCGCCCACGTAGAACAGCGTGCCGTCCTTCGGGTCCGGGTAGCCCTTGAACGTGCAGTTGTAGATCCGCTCGTTCTCCAGCTCGTAGGCGAACTGGAGGCCACCGGCGGTCGCCGCCAGCGGGATCACGAAGTCGTCCGAGGTGTCGGTGGCCGCGTTGGACTTCGGGTGGAACCGCAGCTCCTTGGCGATCTTCAGCAGCGAGGTGCCGACGCCGTTGGGGATCACGACCTTCTTCTTGGTCGGGTCGTCCTTGTCGGTCACGATGACCGCGCCGGGCATGATCTTGACCATGTTCTCGATGGTCGTCTCGGCCAGCGGGACCTTCGCGGTCACGGTCCGGCCCATGATGACCTCGTCGATCGGCGACTTGCCGAACTGGTCGATCTCGACCTCGTGGGTGTCGGTCGTCACCTCGACGGACACGCCGCCCTTGGTGTAGCCGAGGTCCTCGTCTCCGAAGAAGACGGCGCACACGCCCATCTTCACGTTCTTGGTATCGGACGCCATCTCAATTCTCCTTCGCCGAGCCGTCGTCTGCCTTCGCGGATCGTCTCTCGCGAAGATGAGTCAGTGGTGACTTATATTCTATCGCAGCACGTAGCAGGCGTCCAGGTTGATGGACCACTCCTTCCCGTTTCCGTCGGAGCGAGGGTAGATGATCGGCAGCGTGCGCGGGCGCAGGTAGTTCACGAACATGACCTCGACGCCCTTGTCGTCGGTGAAGCTCCGGTCCGTGAAGGTGAGCGCGTCGGCGACCTTCTTGGCGAGCGCGTCGCCGGTGGCGACCTTCTGGGCGCGCACGATCGCCTGCACCTGGCCCTTCAGGTAGCCCGGGATCTCCCAGTCGATCGGCACGCCGAGGATCGGCAGCCGCAGCAGCACGCCGGCCCGGGCGTCGGCCGGCATCTCGTCCTCGAAGATGGACGTGCCGGGCGTGCCGATCTTGGCGGCCTCGAGCAGGTCGGCGAGCAGGTCGATGCGCATCAGAGGGACTTCCCGCGGATGGCCGCGAGCACGGCCTGGATGAGCGAGGGCTGCACCTTGGGCGCCTCGGCCTGGGCCGCGCGCTCGAGGAACTTGGAGCCGATGTGCCGGCCGGGGTTGGCCGCCATCTTGGCGAGCGTGCCCGGGCCGGGGTTGCGGCTGTCGTAGTTCTCGTGGACCTCGAGGGCGTAGAGGTCGACGTTCACGCCGTCGACGAAGCCGCCGACGTCGATGTCGATCTGAAGCCGGCCCCGGAAGGTCGAGTAGCTCTTGGTCTGCCGGATCGAGTCCTCGAGGGCGTGGGTATCCACGGGGGCGTTGAGCTTGGCCTCCTTCTCGATCCGGTCGGCGGCCGCCTGCATCACCTTGCGGGCGTTGGCCGGCACCAGGAGCCCGGTCGAGCGGAGCTGCGCCTGGAGCTCGGCGTCCCCGGTCATGCGCATCCCGAAATTCACGACACGACCTCCTCGCTGTCCTCGTCGTCGTCCCAGAGCACCAGGGTCGTGTCCCAGTGGTCGAGCTTGCCGAACACGTCGCGCCGGGGCTCGACGCCCTCGATACGCAGGACCACGCCGTCGATCTTGAAGCGGTCGCCGCGCTGCGGGCGCGTCTCAACACGGAACAGGACCCGCGCGTCGGCCACCTGCTCCTCGGCGTTGCCGTGGGTCGCCGACTGATCGGTGCGGACGCTCGTCGGCGCCACCTGGGCGCGGAGCTGGATCAGGTCGCAGCGCACGATCTCGGAGGCGGCTGCGTAGAGCGGCTCGCCGCGGCGCGAGGTGCCGATCTTGCGGGTGAGCGTGCCCGTCGTGTTGCCGATCAGGTTCATCGCGTGCCTCGCAGCGCCGCCGGCACGCGCAGGCGCGCCTCCGCGTTCGGGTGGAAGATGTCGTTGCGGATCTCGCCGTAGGCCGGCAGCGCTGTGCTCGGGCCGAGCGCCACCTGCATCCCGTGGACGCCGGCCTTGCCGTGGGTGTGCTCGACCTCGGCGACCGCGATGCCGGCTTCCGAGAGCACGGCGAGCACCACCTCGTTGTAGGCGGACAGGAGCGCCTGGCGCCACGTCGTGCGCACGAACAGCCGGGACGGCCACTTCGAGGAGCGCCGGTCCCGGAAGTAGAAGGCCGGCGCCTCGGCGGACGCGAACTGATGCTCCATGAGCGCGCGCCGGACCGTCGAGCCTTTGGCCCGGGCGGTGAGCTGCGCCTGGAGGAAGGTGTGCCGGATCGCCTGCTGAAGCTGCGCGACGTCGCGCTCGATCTGGATCGTGATCTCGCGCAGGAGATAGTGCTCGGTCGCGCTCAGCAGCTCGCTGGCAGCTTCCGTGAGCGCGCGCTCAGTCGTGCTGCCCAGATCGTCGGCCGCGTCTGAGAGCGCGTCGGCCGAGACCTGGCGGATCGCGCTCGTGACGTGACCCTCCTCGGCCGCGAGATAGGTCCGGGCGAGCTCGTAGGCGCGGCTCCCCGCGCGCTCGACGGCCGGCACGTAGCCGGCGTCGCGCTGCCCCAGCGCCTCCGTGTAGAGGGCGCCCCAGGCGTCTACGAGCGCCTGGTAGCGGGCGCCCGCGGCGTCGGCCGCCTGGGTCATGAGGTTGAGCGTCATCACGCGCGGGCGAGCCTCGAGCGGATCTCGATGAAGCCGGTGAGGTGGGCGAGCGTCTCCTTCGAGATCCCGAGCTCCAGCGGCTTGCCCGAGCGGAACATCGCCGAGCTCTCGCCGGTGGTCTTCGACAGCAGGCCCTGCGAGCGCGCCTCGTCGGCCGTGCCCGAGGTCAGGATCGCGTTGGCCTCCTGGACCTGGGCGCGCAGCAGCGCGGAGCGGAAGTCGGGGTTCAGCGTCTCGAACCACTCCGGGGTCATCGCCTGCCACTCGCGCGGCACGATGCGGTCGATGACGCCGCCGATCGTGTTGAAGGACCTGTCGCAGCCGTCGTCGTAGCCCGGTGGCAGCACGCGGTAGCCGAAGCGGGTGAGGCGCCGGAACGCCTCGATCAGGGCCGGCTCCTGGTCGGTCTGCTCGAGGGCGTTGAAGCTCTCGATCCGCGGCATGTCGGCCGCGGCCATGACCAGGCGCTCGTAGGTGCCGAACGAGTTCACGAGGTAGCGCAGGCGTAGCCCCGCGCGCAGGAGCACGCTCTCGCGCAGCTCGATCACGCCGTCGGCCGTGGTGAGCTCCACCTCGACGACGCGCACGGCCAGCGGCACGTCCACCGGCAGCGCGTTGACCGAGGCCGGGACCTTGTAGGTGATCGCGTCCTGCTCGAGCACGGACGCATCGGGGATTTCGGGCCCGTGCAGGACCTTGCCGTCCTCGTTGAGGACGGTGACGATGATCCCGGTCGGCTGGACCGCGACGCCCTGGGCGTTCTGGAACGGGACCGTGACGGAGAAGGCGCAGCCGGCCGGGAGGTTCTTCATCGGGATCAGGCCTGCTCGCTGCCGTCGGCGCCCGGGCCGGCGTCGGTGTTCTTGGCGCTGGGCGGGGTCGTGGCCTTCGGCTTGCCGTCCTCGTCGGTCTCGGCCTCCTCGGAGCTCTCGCCGCCCTGCTGGCCGTTCTGCTGGCCGCTCTGCTCGCCGCCCTGCTCTCCGGCCTTGTCGTCCTCACCCTCGACGACCTCGTTCGGGGTCGAGGCGCCGGCGTTGGCCTGGTCCTCGCGCACCAGGTGCCCGGCGTGCTCCAGCTCGGCCTTGAGCCGCAGCTCGGCCTTCAGGATCACCTGGATCGCCTTGTTGATCGAGACCGCCTTGATGTTGAGCGGGTCCATGATCGCCCGGAGCCCGGCGAGGCCCTTGGTCTCGGCGAGCTTCTCCAGCTCGTCCTTGGTGTGGAAGGTGATCGTGGTCGGGTCGACGGCCTTGGCGGCGCGGGGCGCGGCCGGGACGCTCGGCTCGTCGCTGGCGCGCGCGAGCGGCGTCAGGACCTCGGCCGGGATCGACATCGAGCCGTCGGTGAGCATCCGGTGCTGGAGCGCCGGGTTCTCGCCCTCGTCGCCCTCGTCGTCCACCTCGATCAGGGACAGGGAGGCGCCGATCATGACGATCTCGCGCCGGCCGACGTGGTCGACCGAGATGCCGTCCTTGAACAGCGTGATGCCGATCTCGCCGGTGAAGCCGGCCCAGCCGGGCTGGGTGATCTTGATGCGCGCCATGTCAGGCCCCCGCGATCATCTGCGGGAGCGAGCCGTCATTGTCGGCCAGCGCGAGCTGGGTGAAGCCGCCGATCAGCCGCTCGCCGACGAAGATCTGCGGGGCGGTGAAGGTCTCGGAGCCGACGCGGCCGGCGACGTAGGCGCGGGCGCCCGGGTCGGCCTTCATGTCGGCGTAGCTGTGGTCGTAGGCGCGGTTCTCGCAGAGCGCCTTGGCGCGGGCACACCAGATGCAGTCCGGCTGCCCGTAGATGCGGATCGCTGGCATCTGGGTCCTTGCAGGGGTTCGAGACGACGAAAGGGCGGGGATCGCTCCCCGCCCTCTGATGGTAAGTCAGTGGTGACTTATTGTCGAGACCTTAGATGTTGGTCACGCCCTTGAGACGGGCCACCGAGGTCGTGCGCTTCAGGGCCGTGCCGCAATACCACTTGAGGCGCCAGCGCTGGGCGTCCTTGCCCTCGAGCTTGCCGATCTCCTCGACCCGCAGGCCGGCGGTGGCGCCGCCGTAGAGGCCGTGGATGCCGTCGACCTCGTTGAGGCGCAGGGCGTAGATCGAGGTGGAGGCGGTCGACGCGCCCTGGACCTCGTCGGCGGTGATGTAGTCGTTGATGATGACCGGGGTCCCATCGAACGCCGGCAGCGCCTTGCCGAAGTCCTTGACGATGATCGTGCCGGCGTCGTTGCCGCCCATGGCGCGCAGCAGCGCCTTGATCGAGCGCCAGGTGCCCTTGCGCATCATGAGCACGTCGGCGCCGCCGATGACCGCGTCACGCAGCTCGTCGAGCATGGTGAAGGAGACGGCCGCGCCGTCGGCGCCGGCGATCAGGGTCTGCTTGGCCGGAACCAGCGCCTTGACGCCGTCGAACTCCTTGCGGTTCTTCGTGGTGTCGCCGTTCACCAGCGTCCGACGGAACTGCATGCCGAGGGCCTTCGCCTTGGCGGCGAGCTGCACGGCGAGCTGGTCCTGGGTGTCGGACTGGGTCTCGACCAGGAAGTTGTCCAGGTCGACGTGGCCAGCCAGGATGCGCAGCTTGGCCTGCACTTCCTCGAAGGTCGCGGCGCCCTCGGTGATGTCCTCGTAGGGGTCGAGGAACGCGCCCTCGGACAGCGTGGCCTCACGAATGTAGTCGTAGGCCTTGCCGTTGACGTGGACGAACGGGAACAGGGCGAACAGGTCGTCCTGGACGATGATCTCTTCGATGATGCCGCGCTCGAGCTGATCGACGCTCAGCTTCGCGGCCTCTTCCACAAGCAGGGGCATTCCCAATTCTCCTTGGCGACTGCCCGTGCCGGGCATAAGTCAGCGGTGACTTACAATAGGATATCCGGCACGGGACTCGTCGCCAAGCAAAATCAGTCAGCACTGACTGACTTTTTTGCACCACGCAAGGGGTTTCAGGCCCCGAGCGCGGTCTTCTTCGCAGCGAGAGCCGCGCGGATGCGGGCGGCCCCCGTCAGCTCGGTCGTCTCGGCGCCGGCCGTCTTCGCCTGCTTGGTGTTGTCCGTGGTCTTCGACCCGGCACCCGTCGGCATGGTGGAGCGCAGCATGTGGTCCTTGTCGGGATCCAGCTCGACCAGCTTGGCGATGGCCGCCTCGAAGCCGAGCTTGTTGCCCTGGGCGTCGACCAGCGGAGTGCGATCAGCGGCGCCGCGCGGCTTGTCGTAGGCCACGACCTTCGTGCCCTCGGTCTCGAAGTGCGAGCCGTAGACGGTCCGGGCCTTGGCCGGCGTCAGCACCAGCTTCTCGCGGATGAACGACGAGTTGCCAAAGGCCGAGCCGACGGTGAGCTCGGAGATCGTCGCCTGCGCGGCCGCGAGCTCGGTGTCCTTGGCGGCCACCTGGCTGCGGATCGCCTCGAGCGCCGTGTTGTGCTGCTCGGTCATCGACTGCTTCACGCGGTCGAACTCGCCCCGGGCCTCGGCCGCGGCCAGCTCGTCGGCCGCCTTCTTCTCGGCAGCGGTGCGCTTCTCGGCGAGCAGCGTGGCGACCTCCTCGGGCGTGACCTGGCCGAACGCGGCGAGCTTCTCCTGGGCGGTCTGGGCCGCCTTCTTGTGCTTCATCGTGTCCTTGAGGAGCCGGGCCACCTCGTCGGTGATCGTGTCGCCGGCCTTGGGCCCGGTCGGCTCGGCGTTGGGCTCCGGGGTCGTGGGCGGCGTCGCGGGCGGCGTGGCCGGGGGAGTGGCCGGAGGCGTCGCGGGCGGGGTCGCCGGGGGCTCTCCACCACCGCCTGCACCGCCCTCGCCCGGGGCGTCGTAGACCGGCCGGGAGTGGCCGAAGGGGTGCGTGAAGATCGAGTGCAGCGGGAAGCTGCGGGCCTGGTAGAACTTGGTCACTGTCATGCTCCTTGCGCCACAGTCTCTCGGGCGCGCGGGGTGGTGCCGGGCCTGGGGATCAGGCCGCGGTCTTCTTCTGGGTCTTGTCCGTCACCTGACCCTGCCGACCCTTCGTCGAGGTCTTCTTGGTGTCGGACTGCCCGGAAGTCTTGGAGGCCGTGGGCGGCGCGTTGCTGCGGCTCGCGGTCAAACTCTCGCCCTCGGCGCCGGCGGCCGGCGACGTGGCGTTGAACATCAGCCGGGCCTGCTCGATCGGGTCCTTCGGCCAATCCTTCAGCTCGTCGAGCATCTTGTCCTTGATCGCCTTGGCGATGCCCGGGAACAGCTTCTCGATGACCTGCTTCATCTGCTCGGCGCGCACCGTCTGCGGCGCGTCCATGAGCGCGAGGTTCTGGGCGACCGTGAACTCGTCGAACAGCGAGCGGACGTCGAAGGTCTCGGGGTAGGAGACGAGGTTCTCCTCCGGGGGCGTCTCGCCGGTCCAGAGCGCGACCAGCTCCACGATCTTGTTCTCGACCTGCTGGAGCGACTGCGCCTTCGAGGTGAGCAGCGAGTTCAGCTTGTCGAAGTCGTAGGCCTTGGCCACGCCCGAGGAGTTGTCGATCCCGACCGCGTTGTCCTGCTTGGTCCGCTCACCGCTCGCGCCGGCCGTCTGGTAGATCTCGGCGATGATCTTGTTGATAACGGTGATGATGAGCTGCGCCTGCTTGGGATCCGGCGACAGGAACTTCGGCTCACCGCCCTCGCTGTCGTAGAGGAAGGTCCGCTTGGTGCCGGCCTCGATCAGCGCGTCGTAGCCCTTCTCGCCCGGCAGCACCGACTGGGCCGGCATCGCGAGCTGGGAGAAGGTCTGGTCCTGGATGATGGCGTCGAGGTTCGACAGGTAGTTCGCGGTCGCCCGGTCCAGGTAGGCGATCTCGTCGATCAGGCCCGGCGCCCAGTAGAGGTTCTCGCCGATCAGGTGGTCGGCGAAGAAGCATGGCACGCGGCCGATCGCGACCTCGCCGTCGCCGGTCTGGTCGACGCGCGCGTTGCCGCCCCGGGTCGTGTTGACCTCGAAGAGATACCAGTTGGTGCGGGTCCAGAGCCGGTAGCGGACCTTGACCTTGCCGGTGGCCGTGATCGGGTCCTTGTCGTCCCGGTAGGTCTCGGCGACCAGGATCCAGAGCAGCTCGCCGTCGTCGTCGTCGAAGCCGTAGTCCAGGATGTTCTGGGGCTTGACGATGTAGGCGTAGACCCGGGCGCCGGCCTTCTTCTCATCGGCCTTGGTCAGCGTCGCGTCGGTCTTCGTGGAGTCGACGAACACCGCGCAGCGCCCGAGCTGCGAGGTGGTCGAGGACACCAGGCGGATGAACTGGTCGATGTTGAGGTTGGAGCGGGTCGAGGCCTTCCAGAAGGTCTTGACGTAGTCGGGCGCGTCGTCCTTGCGCACGACGTCGCCCTTGAAGAGATACTTCTGGACGAGCTCCACGATCTCGCGCGTGTGGTTGAAGCGGTAGGCCCGCGCCACACGGTCGTTGAACTCCTTGCGCCCCTCCTTGAGATACTTGTGGATGTTGGCCTTGAACCAGTCGCGCGACCCTTCGTAGGTCGCCTCGAGGAAGTTCCAGTGCTTGATCCGGTTCTCGTATTCGGGATGGCGCCGCTTCAGGAACTCCTGGAGCTGCTTCTGACTGGCTCCAGAGAGCATGTTCCGCGCGCCTCACCGATTGCAGGGGTCTGGGGCCACAATGATAAGTCAGCGCTGACTTGTCTGCAACCTCAGACCGAGACGCCCAGCACGCTGATCCGCCGGACCGGGAACTTGAAGTCGATGCAGTAGCCGATCGCGTCCATCGGGTGCTCGACGCCCTGCGACTTGTCCACCTCGCGGGTGCCCGGCTTGTAGATGGTCTGCTCGAAGCCCGCGATGACGTGCTTGCAGCTCCGGTCGACCCGCAGCTTCACCACGCCGTCGGCCGCCTTGAGCATCCGGTTCACCGCGTTGACGCGGTCGGCCACGGGCGGGTGCTTGCGCTTATACTGGAGCTTGCGGAAGCCGCCCTGGCGCAGGATGTCGAGATCGCTCTCGCCGCGGCCGTGCCCGCGCTGCGCGCCGGCCGGGTCGGGGAAGATGATGACCGACTTCTGCTGCTTGAAGTAGCGCCGGTCGAGCTCGAGGCAGACCTCGGCGGTGGACGAGTTGAACAGGATCGCCTCGCCGACCACCCACACCTCGCCGTTGTCCTGCGGCTGCATGATGACCGAGGACATCGGGTCGATGTTGAAGTCCTGGCCCACCCAGATCGGCAGGTGTGGGTTGAAGGCGTAGTCGCCGACGTGGATGTTGCGGTCGAAGGCGTAGTAGACGCGCCCCGACATGGTCTCGAAGCTCGCCTCGAACTCCTGGCGGAACGACTTCTCGTCCATGTTCTGGCGCGCGGCCGCGATCTCCTCGAGCGGGATGAACGGCGAGGTGATCGTCGGAAACTGCCAGGACTTGTGGTCGTTCTTGCGCAGCCGGCCCTTGCTGTCGCGGTAGGTCTCGCCGCGCTGGCCCTTCATGTAGACGTCGTAGAGCCAGTTGTAGGCCTTGGGCGTCCCGATGATGATCGCCTCACCGCGGGTCGAGGTCAGCGTCGGGTAGAGGACCTTGAACCAGGTGTCGGGCTCGATGTCCTGGGCCTCGTCGACGATCACCAGGTTCAGCGCGACGCCGCGCAGGCTGTCGGGCTTGTCCGCGCCCTTCAGCTCGATGCGTGAGCCGTTGCGCAGCCGGACGGTCATCCGGGTCTCGTTGATCGAGCGGATCCACTTCTTCGGGATGGAGTCCTTCAGCTCGTCCCAGAGGATCGAGCGGGCCATCCCGTAGGTCGGGGCCACATACCAGATGAGCTGCTTGGTCTTGGCCGCGGCCGCCCGGACCGCGAGGATGCGCGCGAGCTGCGTCTTGCCCCAGCGCCGGCCGGCCACGACCACGCGCACACGGCGCGGGTCCTTGAACACCGTCGACTGGCCGCGGTGGAGCGTGAACTCGTGCGCCGGTGCGCCGCCGAGCCCGGGCAGCAGGGCGGCAGCGCTAGTCATCGTCGCCGTCCTCGATCACCTCTTCCTCGCCGAGCGCGGCGATGGCCGCCTCGTCGGTCTCGTCGAGGATCTCGGCGTCGTCGGCTTCCTGGGCGTCCCGGCGCGCCTTGATCTCGGCCTCGGTGAGGTCGCGGATCACGAGCTGCGGCAGCTCGCGGTCATCCACCTCGTCGTGGGCGTCGAGCAGGGTGAAGCGCTCGTTGCGGGCGGCCACGACGATCTTCATGGCGCGCTCCAGCGCCTTCAGGTTCTTGTCCTCGGTCGAGAACGGCCGGTCCTCCTGCTTCGCCTTGGCGATCAGCGCCATGGCCTGCCGGGCGAGGATCTCAGTCCACTGGAGGTGCTCGGACTTGGTCTTCTCGATCTTCTGCTTGCGCTCGGCCGTCAGTTCCTCGGCCGTCTTCTCGGCGGCCTTCACGGTGGCCGAGGTGTTGGCCTTGGCCACCTCGTGGGCGCGCGAGCCCCGGCGGATGCCGGCGCGCTTGATGCGCTTGGCCAGGGTGTCGGGCTTGATCTTGAACCGGGCGCAGATCTCCGAGGCGTCCGCGGTGCCGAGCTCCCACAGGTCCTTGATCTGGGCCCACTCAGCGGGCGTCAGGCGGCGGCCGGCGTCGCCCGCATCCTCGTCGTCGAGGGCGGCGTCGTCTCCCGGAACCTGATCCTCACCAGTCAGCACTTACTTACTCCATTGGGCATGGCTCGGGCATTCCGGCGCCATCGGCCTGTATGTATTATATAGTTGTTTCTCTAGTAGTTATATACATTCAGGCCGATGGCACCGGATCCAAGTCCATCGCGGCACCGGAATTGGACCGCAGCATCTGGTAGGCGAGCAGCGTCGGCGCGATCGTCAGCTTCCGGCGCTCCCCGTATTTCCGGGCGATCAGGCCGTGCCGGTCCAGGTAGCGCAGCGAATACTGGAGCGCCTGGTCCGTGATCCCGGCCCCGTAGGACAGGCACGCCTTCAGCTCGTGAAACCCGATGTCCCGGCCACCGTCGGCTGCCGCGAACACCAGGCTCATGATCTCGTGCTGCTTCTCGGTGCCGGCGAAGGTCTCAGCCATCGACCGGCTCCCGGAGCGGCTCGTTCACGCCCTGCCAGTCGAATGCGGACAGGGGAAGGCGCTCGGGCAGGGTCCGGCCGCGATCGGGGTTCTTCCACACGCCATACATCGGCGAGGCCAGCGTGATCTGCTGGAGGCTCTTGATGACCTGGCGCGCCTCCATGGCGTCGACCCGGCCCTGCCCCTTGTCTCGGTTGTTGCCGGTCTTCTCCAGCGCCGAGTGCCGGTAGTAGAAGTCCCGGGCCGCCTGGAGCAGCCGCTCACGCTCGGCCGGGGCCTTGGCGTCGAGCTCGGCCAGGATCGCCTCGTAGTCCGACGGCGACGCCTCGAAGTGGCCCCGGAAGAACTTGAGCCCGGCCTCGAACTTGTTGGCGTTCATGGGCTTCACGAACCGGAAGCCGGCCTTCTGGCCGAAGTGGTTGAACTTGGACATGGAGCTCTGGATCTCCATGATCGGCGCGCCCTCGAGCCGCGAGGCGAGGTTCATCATCCGGTAGCCGGCGCCGATGCCGCGATACATCGTGTCCACGACGAAGCGCGAGATCACCCGCATGTTGCGGTTCACCCAGACGTAGCGGTCGGTGTTGGTGAGCTTGGTCTCGGACCCGCCCGGCTTCAGCTTCGGGAAGGCGATGTGCCGTTCCTTCAGGAGACCCTTCGGGTTGGCCGTGACCAGGACGCCGATCGTCTCGCCGGCGAGCGTCAGCTTCCAGAAGCGCGGGCCGATCGGCAGGTTCTCGGCCTTGTAGTGCAGGTCGTGCAGGAGCTCCCAGTCCGCCTTGGTGCCGCGCTCCACGATCATCTCGTCGATCAGCGAGAACCGGGGCGCAGGGGCGTTCTCGCGCGAGATCTGTGTCTCGGGCGCTTCAAACGCGCGGACGCTGCCAGGGAGCTCCCCAGCGCGACCGGGCGCGTGTTCCTGCACGACGTCGAGCATCACTGGTAGCCCAGCGACTGCGCGATGAGCATCGCGGCGATGATCGAGGCGCCGAGCGCCAGGCCGAGCACGGCCTCCAGGCGATCGCGCGGCCTCACCGCGCATCCCCGGTGCGCGGCGACGTCCAGCGGCTGACGATCGGGCAGCTCTGGCCGAGCGTGGCGCCGACGACGCACTTGCGGACGTGCTCCGGCATGTCCTCGAGGCGCAGGTCCTCCAGGATCAGGGCGCCGACCGAGAGGGTCAGCAGCACGGACCGGGCCGAGGCCTTCACCACGAGCTGCTCGAGGCTGGTCTCCACGAAGTGGGTCCCCTGCGCCTGGACGCTGGTGGCCGGGCCCGTGGGGCGGATCAGGACGACAGTGGTCATGGTGCGGCCTTCTCGATGTCGACCCGCTCGCGGAAGCGCTTGGTCAGGGTGAGGGAGGGGGCGAGCTCGGCCGTCAGGTCGGTGTGGGTCGTGGCGACCATCAGCGTCCGGCCCTGCCGGCGCGCGACCTTCTGGATGTTGAAGGCGACGACCTTCGCGGTGACGCGGTCGAGGACCGCGCCGAACTCGTCGGCGATCCACACGTCGGCGCCGCTCTCGAGCACCTTGGCGAGCTTCAGCCGGTAGCGCTGGCCATCGGAGAGCTCCGAGGGCTTACGGATGTAGATCCAGGCGTCCGAGATGCCGGCGAGCGCCAGCAGGTGGGTCGCCTCGGTCATCGACGCGCCGACCTGCTCGATGACCGGGCGGTCGTCGAGGACGATCTCGTTCAGGTCGGCGACCTTCAGGCCGCCCGCGCGCATCTGGGCGGCGAGCTCCTTCAGGAGCAGCGACTTGCCCGAGCCCGACTGGCCGGTGATGTAGACGACGTCGGCCGGCCGGACCTCGACCTCGAGCCCGTCGTAGATGACGAACTCCTTGTCGGAGAGGCCCAGGCCGAAGCCCTCGGCGACCTCGAGCACGCGCGGGGTCCGCTCCACCGAGGAGGTGAAGGCCTTGGAGATCCGGTAGACGGTCACAGCCCGTCCTCCGGGCCGTCCATCAGGACGACGTCGTTGGACTGCTGCATGTTCTCCAGGCCGAACTCAGCCACGTCCTGGAGCGCCTGGTTGAGCATCACGGCGCCGCCCGAGAACAGCAGCGCGGCCTCGTGGTCGCTCCGGCCCGGCGGCAGGATGACGTGCTGCTCGATGCGCTTCTCACCGACGTTCCAGCCGATCAGGCAGAGGCCGTGCAGCCGGCCGGCGCGGTAGTCCTCGAGCAGCTCGGTCAGCGCCTCGATCGCCTGCTTGTCGCGCTTCGGCGGCCGGACGCGCTTCGGGGCGGCCTCGGCCTCGGGCGCCGGCTCGTAGGGCTTGCGGGAGAAGATGTGGAACACCTTCGGGGTCGCCGGGTCGGCCGCGGCCGCCTCGTCGGCGACCGCCTTCAAGCGCTTGCGGAGTTCGTCGAGGGCGTCGCTCATGGGCGTGTCAGTCCTGACTTAACTCAGATGCCAAACTCGGTGAGGAAGCCCATGAAGGCCTCCGCGCCCTTCTTGCCGGTCTCGGCCTCGATCCGGGCCATGAACGCCTTCACGCGCCGGCCGTCGGCGACCGAGACCTTGGTGAAGCCGAACACCTCGGCGAGCCGGGCCGGCGCCTCGTCGACCGCGGCCGCCTTGGCGTCGTTCTCGGTCTTCTGCTCCTCGACGGCCTCGCCGATGTCCTCGACGAAGGCGTCGTCCAGCATCTCGCCCGGGTCCTCGACCAGGAAGTCGAGCTCCTTCTCGTCGAAGCCCAGGTTGTCCATGTCGATGCCGCCGGTCTCGGCGAGCGCGGACAGGCCCTGGCGCAGCAGGTCGGTGTCGTAGTCCTGGTTCGAGACCTGGTTGTCGGAGAGCCGCAGCGCGTCGGCCTCGGCGTCCGTGAGCCCGTGGAGCACGACCACGGGGACGGTCTTCATGCCGAGGTGCAGCGCGGCCAGGCGCCGGCCGTGGCCGTTGATGACCTCCTTGGTCTCGGCCCGCACGACGATCGGCGCCGTCCAGTGGCCGCGGGCCCGGATCACGCCGGCGAGCTTCCGGGTGCTCTCGGGCGTGTGCTTCTTGGCGTTCTTGGCGTAGGGGACCAGGTCCGCGACCGGCCAGTGCTCGACGACCAGGTTGGCCGGATCCGTCTTAGCCGTCGTCACGGGACCATTCCTTCAGCATGCCGAGGAGGGTCGCCTCCGAGGGCTCCTCGTCGTCGATCTTGGGGTCGAAATTCTCCCCGGCCTTGCAGCCGAGGCAGGCCCGCACGAGCCGCGTCGGATCGAAGTGGACGCACTCCTCGCACTCCGAGAAGCGCTGCTCGATGCGGATGCCGGTCACAGCGGCTCTCCGAAGCTGTCGGCCTCGGGGATCTCCGTCTCCTCCTCGGCGCCGGGCACTGGGGGCGCTGCGGAGCCGAGGAGGAGGAAGCAGAGCGCGTCGCCCGCGTTCATGAGGGCGGTGGCCGCCTCGAAGCCCTGGCGCTTGCACGTCCGGGTGATGAGGTCGGTCAGGCGCTCCGCGTCGGCCAGCGGCACCTGGAAGCGCATCATGGCGTGCGTCTTCGGGGCCGCGGCGACCGGATGATCGTCTTCCGGCGCGGGTTCGGACTCGGACTCGTCTAAATCCAAGTCCTCCAGCGCTATAGTCGAAGACGAGAAGATCGACGTGATCTCCTGGTCTGTGAACGGCATGGTCTCCTGGAAGCCCTCGACATCGTCCAAGCTCCGCAGCAGGGCGGCGAGCTCGCTCGCATCGTCCTCGCCGTATCGGACGTTGTCGATCAGCCCGATCTTCTTGGCCTCGTCGTCGCTGACCCGGCCGAAGTTGAGCACCGGCACGGTGGCCAGGCCCAGATCGGAGGCGCAGCGCCAGCGGTGCTCGCCGCCCAGGATCTCGAACCCGTCGTCGGTCTCGCGCACCAGGATCGGGCGCACGATGCCGCGCTCGCGGATCGAGGCGATGAGCTTGCCCTCGTTGTCCGGCGCGACGTGGTTGGAGTTCCACGGGTTCGGCCGGAGCTCGGTAGGCGAGACCTGGAGCGAGTTGGGTTGCATGGGAGGATGTGGTAAGTCAGTGCTGACTGACTTGTCAATGCCAACGACGGGAAAAAGTAAGCCGTGACTGATCTGGTCCAGATGGCCGTGGGCACCGTGAACGCCCAGCTCGTGAACCCGTCGAAGGCGGTGAAGGCGATCGCCCACAAGACGCTCTCCTACGTGGTAGAGGGCGCCGAGTTCTCGGGCGCCGGCAACGGCCAGTGGAACGGGCGCTCGTCGTTCTTCTCGAACCTGCGCGGCACCTTCCCCGCGGGCTTCGCGCACCTGCTGCACTCGGAGCTGGTCCGGGCCGGCCACCGCGTCCACGTCGTGAAGAAGCCCCTGCCCGAGCCGCTCGGGCCCGAGGATCCGCAGGTCGACGCCTTCGGCAACGACAATCCCGACTACGACTACCAGATGCGCACGATCCGGCAGCTCCTGCGCCACGGGCGCGGGATCGCCCAGATCGCCACCGGCGGTGGCAAGTCGAAGATCGCCAAGCTCGCGGTCGCCCGGATCCGCCGGCCCACGCTGTTCATCACCACCCGCGGCGTGCTCATGCACCAGATGGCCGACGGCTTCCGGGACGCCGGCTTCAAGGTCGGGCTGATCGGTGACGGCGAGTGGAGCCCGGTCCGGGGCGTGAACTGCGCGATGGTGCAGACCCTGGTCGCCCGGCTCGAGGAGACCGACGTCTCCAAGGAGCTCATCAAGGGCGTCGAGCGCCGCGCGGCCGCCGAGGAGAAGGCCCGGGCCGCGCTCAAGGCCCGGATGAAGCGCGACGGCGCCAAGCCCCGGGACATCAGCCTGGCGCTCGACAAGCTGGAGAACGAGCAGATCGACGCCCGGCCGAGCGACGAGGCGATGGCGCACGAGGCCTCCCGGCGCGCGATCCAGCAGATGACCCTGCGGGCGCGCACCATCAAGTTCCTCGAGATGATCGAGCTGGTGATCGGCGAGGAGGCCCACGAGGTCGGCGGCACCAGCTACTTCGAGATCCTGCGCCACTGCCGCAACGCCCGCTACCGCCTGGCGCTGACCGCGACCCCGTTCATGCGTGCGGACGCGGCCGACAACATGCGCCTGATGGCCGCCTTCGGCCCGATCCTGATCCAGGTCACGGAGAAGGAGCTGATCGACAAGGGGATCCTGGCCAAGCCCTACTTCCGGTTCGTCGACACCCCGACGCCCAAGGGTCTGTTCAAGTCGACGCCCTACCAGCGCGCCTACGCGATGGGCTACGTCAACAACGTGCCCATGCACGCCGCGATCGTGGCCGAGGCGAAGAAGGCGGCCGCGCTCGGCCAGCCAGTGATGACGCTGATCCAGCGCACCGCCCACGGCGATGTGCTCGCCCACGCCATGCGCGCGGTCGGCCTGCGCGTCGTGTTCCTGAAGGGCGAGGACGACCAGAAGGCCCGCAAGCGGGCGCTGGACCAGCTCGCCCGGGGCGAGATCGACGTCCTGATTGGCACGACCATCCTCGACGTCGGCGTCGACGTGCCGGCCGTCGGCCTGGTGCAGCTCGCCGGCGGCGGCAAGGCCGAGGTCGCGCTCCGGCAGCGGATCGGCCGCGGCGCGCGCCGCAAGAAGACGGGCGCCAACATCTTCTTCGTCTCGGACTACTCGACCGGCCCGAACAGTCACCTGCAGGGTCACGCCCGGGAGCGCCGCGGGATCATCGAGGGCACCGACGGCTTCCGCGAGGGGATCCTGAAATCGGGTGCCGATCACCCGTGGCACCTCGTTTCGGCGACGAAGCGCGCAGCCTGATCGCTATAGTGGGTTCCATGAGCAAGAAGCCCCACCTCGTCGATCCCGTCCACCTCTTCGATGAGCGTGGGCACGCCCTCTCCAGCTACGACGTGCAGGAGACGGTCATCCAGCAGCTCCGGACGGAGAACGCCCGGCTGCGCGCGAACCTCACCAAGATCAACCAGATCCTGGCCAAGTCGAAGGCGGCCCACGCCGCGAACGCCCCGCCCCGCATCCACTAGCGGCGGCGGTTTTCCTTGTTGTTCACCAAGGGCTTAGTGCGCCCGGAGCCATCAGTCAGTGCTGACATGACCCACGCGATCACCCTCCCCCGCTACGTCGCCCTGTGCGGCAACCCGCTCTCGGGCAAGAGCACCGTCCAGGAGATCCTGCGGCGCGACTACGGCGTCGCCCCGGTCGACGACGGGCACGCGATCCGCTCGATCGCCGTCGAGCACATGGGTCTGACCTGGGACCAGGTCCGCACCCAGACCGGTAAGCGCGAGACCGTGAGCCTCGCCGGCAAGGACTGGGTCGTTCGCGACCTGCTCGGCCAGATCGGCAACCGCCTCGAGGACCTGCTCGGGCCCCACGCGATGCCCTTCCTCACCGAGCGCCAGGTCGCGGGCCGGCCCGGGCACTTCTCGTTCGGCTCGGTCCGGCGCGACCAGGGCCGCTACTACCAGGAGCGCGGCGGCGTGGTGATCGAGATCACCAACCCGAACGCGGGCCCCTCCCCCTACGAGTTCGACCGATACGACCGATCTGTCGTCGACCTCACGATCGAGAACGACGGCCGCTGCCTGCGCACCCTCGAGAAGGCGGTGTTCGCCGCGCTCCAGGACCTGCACGCCCGGCGCGCCGACTGGCTGACCCGCGTCACCAAGCAGGCCGCGTGATGATTCGCTGGTTCGACTTCTGGCTGCGGTCGGTCACGACCTCGAACGCCCTCACCCTCGCCTACTGGACAGCCGTGTCCCGGGAGGCAGGCGCGCTCATGGAGGAGGGCCGGCGATGCTGACGCGCTCGAACATCAAGGGCAACCGCGCGCCGGCCGACCACCTCGAGGTGCGCTGCGACGAGACCGGCCGGCTGCTCGGCTGGATCTCGGGCATTCGGGCGGCGCTGGTGCCGCCCGACGAGCTCCTCGAGTTCGTGGCCGACCCGGACGGGATGGTGATCGAGGACGAGGACGGCGTGCAGACGCAAGGGTTGATGAGCGGCGTCCAGGTCGACGAGTTCGAGGCCCGCTTCACCGACTACCGCACCCACGCCGCGCTCGACCACATCCACGCGATCGTGCCCGAATACGCCCGGCGCTCGCGCCTCGAGGGCGTGCAGGCCTGCGTCTACACCTGGACCGCGGCCGTGGTCTCGCCCCAGGAGGCCGAGGAGCTGTTCGACTTCGACAACTTCGTGCCCTTCGGCGAGGCCGACGGCGCCCTGATGGCCGAGGAGGCGCTGTTCCACTCCCAGGGCAAGCCGGCCGCGCCGATGCCCAAGGCTGCCCCGCTGAAGGTGCCGGGCTCGCTCCTGAAGCCGGCGAGCGCCGCGCCCGCAATCTCGACCCTGGGCAAGGTCACGGGCCCGGTCTCGGACCTCGCCTCGGTGCTCGTGAACGCGAAGATGCCGGTGTCGGAGCTGGGCAAGACGCTCAACCAGCTCGGCGCGGCCTACGCGAAGGCCGGCTCCGAGATGCAGAAGGCGATGGACCGGGCGCTCGGGAAGGCGCTCACCGGGCGGTGAGCTACGGCTTCTCGGGACAGCCAGCGATAGTCGCTTCGCACGGCATGGGCGGGTGCCCCTTCTGGTAGGCCCTGTAGGCGAGGATGCCCATGGGGATCGCGATGGCGAGGATGATGCCGAGGACCGCCGGGTAGTAGCTCCTCCAGAAGATGTCCCAGATCTCCCGGATCGTGTCCCAGATCCTTCCGAGTGCGTTCCACATGGCCCTCTCCTTGAAGCTGGGCCATATCACGCGGGCCGCTACGAGTTCACGGGCCGTTCCCGTAGCGGTTAACCGTCCGTGAACCTATGAGAGGCCTCATGCGAGCATGATCGCATACGGCCAAGCGCGAGTTCGCCCATGAAGACCCTCGCCGTGCTCTCCCAGAAGGGAGGGGTAGGCAAATCCACGATCGCCCGGCTGATGGCCACGGCCTACGCCGGGGTCGGCTGGCGCGTGAAGCTCGCCGACTTCAACGTGAAGCAGCTCACCAGCGTGGACTGGGCCGGGCACCGGCTGAAGAACGAGCTGACGCCCGAGGTGCCGGCCGAGGCCTTCGCCAACGTCAAGAAGGCGCTGACCCAGCAGACCCAATACGACCTCATGGTGTTCGACGGGAAACCCGACTCCGACACCATCACGCTGGAGATCGCCCGGGAGAGCGATCTGATCCTGATCCCGGCCCAGGTGACGCTCGACGACCTGAGCCCGCAGGTGAAGTTCGCCCACGAGCTGCTCCAGCGCGGCGTGGAGCGGTCCGACATCCTGTTCGTCCTGAACAAGACGCTCGACAGCGCGGCCTCGATCGCCGACGCCAAGGGCTTCATCGAGGCCGCCGGCTACCGCTGCGCCGCGACCGACCTGCCGGTGAAGACCGGCTACCAGCTCGCCCAGAACCAGGGGCGCGCGATCAACGAGAGCCAGTATCCGAGCCTCAACGAGCGGGCCGACGCGCTCGCGCAAGAGATCATCGACCGCTTCACCGAGCTCGCAGGGACCAAGAGATGAGCCGCCCCCGCCTGTCCGCACCGCCCCCGCCTCCCAAGGACGAGAAGCCCGCAGGCCGCCTGGCGCACGCCGTGCCGGCCCGGGGCGAGGCGCCCCAGAACATGACCACCTCGAACCAGAAGCGCTGGGTGGACCTCTCCTTCAAGCTGACCGAGGACGAGCGCGACGAGTTCATCCTCGAGGCGGCCAAGCGGAAGATGAAGCACAAGGAGCTGTTCCAGGCGGCCATGCAGCACTACCGGGACACATACCCGGTGCCCGACAGGTAGCGTCAGACCCCATTGAGCCACGCGCCCCGCGGGCGTAGCGGGTTCGCCCTTGGGGGAGTATCCTCAAGGGTGTAGCGTTGGATCATCGCGAGAAGCTCGCCGGGCAGCCGGCGTTCCAGAGGTTCGAGAAGCTGACGGGCATGCGCCTGTCCGAGAAGGAGCTCGAGGCCTACGAGCAGCGTGCCAAGGAGGGCGGCATGTCCATCCTGGAGCTGTTCGACAGGGCCTCCGACACCATCGAGCGCAACATGGCGCGGGCGCAGGAGGCGAAGAGGAGAACGCTGCATTGAGCGAGCCCTACGACCTCCTCGAGCACCACAGGCTCCAAGACGTCCTGAAGGGCGCCCGGGAGGTCCTGGCCATGATGACGCCCGAGGAGCGCGCGGCCGCGATAGCGGAGGCGATCTCCAAGGGTGTCGAGGTCGAGGTTCTGGTGGCCCGCGCCATGGGCGTGATCCTGCGCGGCTACCAGCTCGAGGAGATGGCGCGCAGCGACGTCCAGAAGGCTAAGGCAGATCTCCCGCAGGTAGGACCCAAGGGCCTATGAAAATCATCACCACTGCCGCTCTGATGCTCGTCGCCGGGCCCGCGCTCGGGTCGTCGTATGACCTTCCCCGGCAAGACGTCACCAATCTCTGCAAACGTGCAGCTATCGGCGAGTTCAAAGCTTTTCCTCCGGACGTCAAGTCGACCCCGCAGGAGAGCTATGTTGCCTGCGTTGATGGAGAGCAGGTAGCCTATGACTGGCTTAAGGATCGCTGGCCGCCGCTCTCGGAAAATTGGCAAGCGGATTGCCGGCGTGAAGCAGGAAATACTCTCTCGGGAGTTTATCGTGTGATGCGTGTCTGCTTGGAGAAGAAATTTGCGGTCCGCGATGAGAACCTACGCAAAGATCGGGAGCGTGAAGCGGCCCAACCCGTGATGCCCAAGAAAGAGTTCCGCTACTGACACCCAAGGCTCGCATGGTGACGCCCGGTTTAACCAACATCCAGGCTCCTTGAGCGTCGGTTACGCCTCGCTAACGGACGCAATCTAGGGTCGGTCTTATCCAGTCTGGATGGGCCTGATGGTTGTCATCTTCGCGATATTAGGGTTCTTGCTGTTCGTCTCCGGAACAGTCCACGCAATCCGGGCGCACGCTGACGGACGCGAGAACTATGCGACGGCATGCGGGGCGTTCGCGCTGTTCGGCCTCGGTCTGGTCATCGCTCCCATGTTCATGAAGCGCCAAGCAGTCGTGCCAGAGGCGGTCGCGGCTGCGCCAGTCGTCTCGGAGTTCGAGGTCAAGCAGGCTGCGAAGATGGTCGCGCGGCAGATGGGTGAAGCTGCTGTGCGCAATGCGCTACTGGAGCCCTCGTCCGCTCGTTTCAGCAGCCAGATGGAGGTGCTTGCGCAGGGTGGCTTCTACGTCGCCTGTGGGATGGTCACGGGTCGCAATAGCTTCGGCGGATTTGCGCCCATGAAGCGCTACTATGCAATCGGACCGTCGGCCATGGTGGAAGGCGTCGAGCATGACGCGGCCTTCGAGAACGACTTCCGTAGCTACTGTCTGCTGCCTGACCCGTATCGCTGACGGGGCGTCTCCCAAGGATCGTCCCAAGGATGGATCTGGGAGCAGTGAGGGGACCCGAGGCATAGCCTCCGAGGGCGCGCCAAACCCCTAGGACTTCGACTGTGGCGCAGGATCTACAGTGGCTTTTCCGCTACCCTCCCCTAGTAGTCGACGTCTGTGGCAAACATGCTACGTATCCACCGCGCAACACGGCGGCGCATGATGTAGTGGAGGCGGAAACCTTCTTCGTTCATCTCGGCGATATCTTGAAGGGTCATCGTCTGCTCCGTCGCTCTGTTGATGACTACTTGTCGCACGCCCCCGGGGCGGTTGCAAGTCAGTGCTGACTTATGCACAGGAGGGAAAGCGTGCGAGGGAAGCTCACCGGCAGCGTCCGCGTGCGGGTGCTGCCCTTGTTGCTCGCACAGGCTCGGACGCGCTGTGCGAGCTCCTGGTGCGCTTAGAGCGCGATGTCGAGGGCCTTGCACAGCGCCTTCGTGGTCTTGTTGCTCAGATCGACCGTGTAGGCGACTTCGTTGCGGTCGTCACGGATCTCCTTGAGAACGTTGAACATTTGCAGCGCGTTGATGGAGGAGCTCGACTGGGTGTCGGCGGTGTTGCTCGCGATGTTCTTGCCGTAGCGCACGATGTGTTGCGCCTTAGCCGCATCGACCTTCAGATCCAGGCAGAGCGCGCTGTGGGCGTCGCGGTGCGTCATGCTCAGCTCCGCGCGGGTCAGCGCGATAGCGGTGCGGAGCAGCGTGGCGCTGTAGGCGTTCAGCGTCTCGGCTTGGGCAGCGGCGCGAGCCACGTTCGCGACCTTCTGGGCGCTGTAGACGTTGAAGCGCTTGTTCTTGCGCTCCTGGCGGTTGATGAAGTTGGCGTCCACGCTGGCAGCGAACATGAACTTGGTGACGTGCTCAGAGGCGAAGTCCTCGGCGAGACCCTTCAGGGTCTTCTGGATGTTCGTGTTCTCGGGGTTCTGCTCCGTCTCGTAAGCAGCGCGGGCGGCGATCGAGGTGGCGAGATCGGCGGTGTAGGCGGCGAGGGCTTCGTTGTTCTTGGTCATGTCTGTGTCTTTCTCTGTGTGTCGTGATGACTTCTGTAGAATACTCGGGGGCGGCGGGGGAGCAAGCGCTTTCCCGAGGAAAATCAGCGGGGACTGATCTTTTTTCGCCGCGTGGAATACTTGTGCATGGGATGGGAAATCTGTGAGGTCGGCTGGAAAGCCACTCGACGGGCGCGCGGATCTCCGCGGAGACGGGTGTGGCTGGGAAGCCATGTGGCAACGCAGCCGCCACAGTGGCGGTAATGCCGCCACACCCCGCCTCCCATGGGGTCCCATGGGGCGCCGCGGCCTGCCATGGGGTGCTCGCCGGTATGGGTGCCTGGCCGTTCCTGGAAAATCCTAATGGGCCGAGTCTGCCCGGATCGGCACCATGGACCGAGACGCCCATGGCGCACCAATCGCGAATAACGGCCCGTGGGCGGCCATGGAGCCCCTCGGACGACCGTGGACAGCGCCGGAGCGGTCCATGGGGCTCCACGGGCCAATTCTCGCGCTTCCATGGAAGAGGCCCGGCAGGAGAGAAGGGGCACCCCGGGATGGGATGCCCCTCGGCCCGTCTCGGGCGCGCGTGTCTCGGTGTCAGCTAGGCAGCGTAGGCGAACAGGACCTCCTCTAGCCGCTTGGTGATCGGGGCGTCGGTGAGGGTGAAGGTGGGGTTGCGGCTCGACCCCTCCCTGCGCACGACTCCGAGGGTCTCCAGCGCCTGCATGGTGCTCGACGCTTGGGTCGGGGCCGTGGAGGCGCTGACCGTGTGCCGGAGCAGGTGCTTGCGGATGGCGAGGTCGACGTGGACCTTGTCCGAGGCGCACGCCTTGGCGATCTCGCCGGTGAACGGGATGCCCGCCTTCCGCATCTGGAAGAGGCTGACCATGCAGGCCCGGTTGATGGCGTTGGAGACGACCCCGTCGGCCAGGCCCTTCACTGCGTCCGCGACCTTGTCGACGGCGTAGACGTTGTAGCGGGAGCCGTCGTGGAGCGTGCGGTTGATGAAGGCGGGATCCACGTTCGCCGCGAGCATCACCCGGGACGTGTCCTTCCACATCAGCGCCTTGCGGACCTTGTTGAGGGTCTTGTGGATGTTGTGGGCGCTGCCGTGCTTCTCGGTCTCGAAGGCGGACCGGGCGTCGATCGCCGCGGTGATCTGGGTGGTCATGCCTTGGACCATCAGCTCGTCGTGGGACAGCATCAGGGCGCGGAAGTCGACGTCGTTGGCGGCGACGGTCTCGGACACCAGGTCCTCGAGCTCCTGGGCGAGATCCAGCGCCGGCTCGGGCTGCACCTCGAGGGTGGACAGCGCCTGGTCCAGCTCGTCGAGCCCCTCGGTGGCGAAGGTCTGGGCCAGGGACGCGGCGCGGTCCTCGTAGCGCATGTGGTCGGTGTAGTCGCTGACGTGCTGGGCGAAGGTGCCGGCGGTGAGCTGGGCGGCGATCTTCTTCGAGGTCTTGCGGGCCATCTGTCGAACTCCTTGTCTGTGTGAAGCACTGCGCTTCGTTTCGACAAGTATTGTTGTAGATGCTCCACAAGCCGGGTGCTAATGGGACGGCATGGCGGCGAACAAGTCGCGTCATCCCCTTGGATATTCATAATTCATCAGGTTGTATAACATCATGGCGCAGTTGGCTGTGCTCGATCGGTTAGGTTGCCGTCTCACTAAAGATGCGTAGAATGGGCGGCGAGACGCTTTATCTGTCTTGCATTATAGACATGGGAATTGTCGGCGGTCTGCCGCAACATAGGGAGAAGGTATGTCGCTATTCTTCTTCGACATTGATGGAGAGATAAGTTCACGTGACCGTGTTGGCCGCGAATTGTCCGATCGCTACAGCGCTTGCCGCGAAGCCGTCGGTCTCGCGATGGAGAATGCGATGTCGGGTGCTCACCTGTCAGGTGGTAGCGAGGCCATCGTGCGAGTCAGGCGTGCCGATGATGAGGTTGTCTGCACGGTCACTCTGACCTGCCGTATCGAGCCGGCCTAGCCGCGGCGATCGATGATCTGACCGCCTGGTAGGTGCGTCGGGCCGTCTATGGGAGAGCCGGATGCCCAACTCCCAATTCGCCATCGGCCTGTAAGTTAATACCTACTCTGTAGAGGTATCTCTAATCTCAGGAAATCCGAGTTGGATATCCAACGGTCCGGGGTATCCACGGGACCGGCCCATGGAAGGCCGCGGCTCGATATGGGAACGGCCCGGTCCACGGAGCGCCGAGGCACGGCATGGGTTGCCATGGACCGGTGCCTGAAGGGGTGCCTGGCCGTTCCTAATTTCCAGATCGGCCCCGGATCGCCCGGTGACGCGGCAAGGTTTCGGATTTGGTGCGGGAGGGAAGATCGGGTCGCCGCGGCCGCGGTGGGTTTCTGCGCGCGTTTCCCTCTCTTTGCCCCTCCCTATAGAGCGTGCCCCGTTCAGGCCCTTACGCATGCAGACCTCTAGTGGGGATCGCATAGGCTCTTACACGCTCGCACTGCCCGGGCTGTGTCTGAGCTACGTGCTCCCTCTCTAGGGGGATCGCTTCTGCGCGCTGGTGAGACGTGTCGCGTGCTCGTGCGCTGATTGTGTGCATTCGCTTGATCCCGACGCTGTGCGCGCTTCTCACGCGATCCCTGTCTGTGCTCCTCCCGTTTGTCCGAAACCGTGCAAAATCGCCCGTTCGCCGGACAAGCGGGGGACATCTAGGGGACACCAGGGGGACATTGAGGGGACAAAGCCCGCTTGGTCGTATTGGACGCCGAGGGGACGCTTAGGGGACGTTCTGTCCCTTAGATGTCCGGCTGTAGACCCAGCCTCGGTCCGAATATGCTTCGACGAAGACGCTCCCCGACGGCTAGGTCATCCTCCTGCGTGACCTCGTTGGTGCGGACTGAGTTGCCCTCCTTCAGCGCCTCTTTGAGCTGCTCCATCTGGCTCACTACCTCCCCGAGCATGCGCTTCGTCTCCTCCGGGTCGATCACCTTGTCGGGCATGAGGAGGGGGTGATTTGCTCTGAGCATGCGCTCTTCGGACAGGCGCAACGCGCGGTCGATGATCCTGTCTCGACTTGGCAGGCCTTCGGTGAGCCTGGAGATCGAGTAAGGACTTGCGGCCTTGGCATCGCGATCCGGGATCCACTCAAGCTGATCTAGGATCACCGCGATGGCGTGATCCACGAGGCGCTGATCGAGGGCGTGGTGCTCGAACACCTCCCGGATCCGCTCGGGGCTCATGGGCGTCAGGCTCATGTCGATCTCGCTCTTATGGGGCCAGGTTCGCCATAGCTTCCCAGTCCTCGGGGTAGAGTTCCTCGCCCCGCTTGAACTTGTCGAGCAGCGGCCGGGCGAGCTGCATCACCGTCTTGCGCCGCTCGGGTGGGATCTCCGCGATGATGGCGTTGTGGTCGTGCTTGACCACGATCATGTCCCAGATCGCCTCGCGGATCTCCTTGATGTCCTCGCTGTGCGTGAGGACGTGGACGATGTGCTCGCGTTCCCAGCTAGCCATGGTGGTTCCCTCTGAGCCTGACTGCCCGGGTGATGATGGCCTCGGCGTTGGGTAGGCCGTCGACCAGCGCCGGGATTGCGTAGGGGCTGGTGGCGCGGCGCCTGGGCTTCTCCAGTGCCAGAGCCGTGAGCGCGCGACGGAGCGCGTAGTCCGTCAGGCCCGGGCTGCCCGTCATCATCATCTCGCGGAGCCTGGTCGCGGCCGGTCCGTGGTCAGGGCCGGTAGAAGCCCGGGTCCCAGGGTGAGAAGACTGGCTCATGGGTCGTCGTGGTGATCCCGGAGACGTTCTCGGTGTAGAGGCAGTCGCGCAGCGGGTGGCCCTGCACCTGGACGCATTCATAGCCCACGGGTCGCTTCACGACCCTTACCGTGGTGCCCTTGCGCAGGACCATGCACAGCCTTCCGCGCTCCAGGGCCTCCAGGTTGTTGGTCTGCGCCCAGATCCGGTCGGTGGTCAGCCGGTCCTTGGTGCGTCGGGCGACCGTGAGGTTGTCGATGTCCTGCCAGAACTGGCAGGCGACCTGGTTGCGGGTCAGCGTGTGCGGGCCGGCCGCTTCCAGGGCTCCGGTGCGAGGAGTGGCCTCGGCTGCGCAGGGCAGGCCCAGGGCGGCCGCGAGGGCTATGTGAGCGAGCTTCATGCCCTCTGCATAGCCCGGGCCTGTAGGGGCTTGCTACGATCCCTTGCGTCTCGTGAGAGCGGCCAGAACATTGATGGCCAGCGGCACCGACACCTCGGTCCGCTCCATGTCGAAGGTGTCGCCGGTGAGCGCCTTCAGCTCCTCGATCAGCCCGGCAGGTCCGTGCATGCGCTCGAAGGTCAGCCCGTAGAAGTCGATCTCGTCCTTCGGCAGGCCTGACAGCCGCAGCAGCTCCTGGAAGGCCTGCTCGTCCGTGAGGGCGAGCGAGGTCCTCGAGGGATCGCGGTCCGGGGAGAGCAAGGCCTCGTTGTAGATCCGCTTCACCGCGATCATGGACACGAAGTCGGTGGCCTCCCGGTAGGCGTCGACCAGGCTCTGCTGGTCATCCTCGTTGAGGCCGATCTCGGCGCCGAGAGCGCGCAACCCCACCATGCTGATCGGAGGAGAGGTGAGTGGCTCAAGCGTCACGCCCTGCACCGTGGCCGGCTCCGCGGCGGAAGCAATGGGGATGGGCCGCACGGCCGGCGCGATCGGCTTAGCCTCGTTGAACAGGTCGGTCACGGTGCAGCGGATGGTGGCGAGTTCGTAGCCGCCCGGGCGCCAGTTGCGGTGCGCAGGCCGCATGGAGGCCAGCCAGACGGCCCGGTGATCGACCTGCTCCTTCCACTCTTGCCGCGTTCTGACGCTGGGCGCCGCATTCCAGGATCGGCGCTTCGCCTTCTCCCGCGCACGGAAGCGACGTTTATCGTCCCTTTCCCGCCTGTTGGCTTCGCGGTCGAGGAGCCACTTGCCGGCTGCCTTAGCGATTTCGACAGCCACGAAGCCCGCACCGATCGAGAGAGGTTCAACCGACATCAGCGCCCACTGAATTAGAGACGGGACAGTCTTCGGTAACGGCTCAGCCGCTGCTCAGTTCCAGGCGGTAGATCTCGCCGTCGACCATCTCGACGTGCCAGCCGAGCTCCTCAAGGGTGTCCTGGGCCAGCTCCTCGGGCAGGACGTGGTCATTGACCCGTCCGGCCATGGCCTGCTCCACGTCCCGCATCTCCAGCACGGACGGCTGCCCGTGCTTGACGTGGTGCTTCTCGATGATGGCGAGCGCCTGGACGAGAACCGGGGCGGCGATCATCCCTCGAACTGGCCTTTGACCGACGGGCGAAGCGGCAGAGGCACCTCGTGGACAGCGATCTCGTAGGTGTCGCCGGTGATCGCCTTGAGCTCCTCGAGCAGCGGCGCTGGGCCGGTGAGCCGCTCGAAGGTGAGATCGTAGTCGGCGATCTCCTGCTCGTCGAGCCCCGAGAGCCGCAGCAGCTCGGCGAAGGCCTCTTGCTCGCTCACGGCGAAGGAGGTGGCCAGCGGTTGCCGCTCGGGGTCGAGGTCGCGGCTCTCGCGGTAGCGCGAGACCAGGTAGACATCCGCGTGGCTGAACAGGCCCTCTTCCGTCTCGGTCCGCCGCAGGAGCAGTTTCTCGACGAGAACGGGATCTAGGTTGGGCGCGGGCGGCACCTTGCTCGGCTCGTCGCGCTTGATGCGGACCCGGCCGTCCGGCCCACGCAGCACGCCGAGGCCATCGTCGATCTGCCGGTAGATGCCCTGCATGAAATCGCCCCAGCTCTCGCCGCGGCGCAGCTCGTCGGCCTTGGCGAGGCTGGCTTGCACCTCGTCCATGTCGAGGTCCACGCGGGCATTGGCGACCATCGCGTGCTCCAGCTCCTTGCTGATCGGGACGCGGACGGGCTTCGAGATGTCCTGGATCTGCCCATCGACGATCCGGACGTCGTAGAGGAGCGACAGGAGCGCGGCCCGCGCCAGGTCCAGGGGCTTCTTGATCGGGTGCGGCCAGGTTAGGAGCCGCCTACGGATCTCGGAGAGGTCCGCATCGCCGAGCATGTGGTCCGCGTGACCTTCAAAGTTCTGGATCATGCGGTAGGCGTCGCTGATGACCTGCATGTGAGGCCCAGGGCGCTCGGTTGTCATGTCGGCTCGCTCCAGATCAGGGCTTCGTCGGCAGGGTATCAGGATATTCGCGCTTCTCGATGAGCAGGTAGGCTTCGAGGACTGCGTTCACGAGAAGCTGGGAGGGCGCCTCGGCGCAAGCCTTCTTCACCTCGCCGATGATGCCCATTCCGTCCGTCTTCGAGCCGACCAGGTGATGCTCGTGCCGGTTGAGGACGTTGAGCCCGGTCCACATACCCAGAAGCCAGTGGCTGCCAGCGTTCTCCTGCGCAGGCGATGACAACCAGGTGGCGCAACTATCGTTGCCCTTGCCGTTGACCCGGTATTCCTGAGCCTGAGCGCCCGTGGTGGCGAGCAGCAGGGCGGTGACGATGGCGATCTTGCGCATGGTTCTCACTCGTCGTCGAAGGTGGCGTGAGTCGGCTGGAAACCGCGCGGCAGCGGATTGAGGGCATCCTCGAGGCCCCAGAAGCGGATGTGATTGTCGGCTTCCTCGATCGTCATGGTCTCGCCCCGCTCGGCGGCCCGACCGATCACCAGGCGCCGGGCCGTGGCCCACTGCCGCTCGTGCTTGTCGGCAGCGGCCCGTGTCACCGCGTAGGCGGCAAGATCACCCAGGGCGCGCTCGGCCCGGTTGCGCAGCGCCTGCGGGGCGAGCGCGTAATCGTCGGCGATCTCCACGAGGGCCGTCTCCAGCTTCTCGCCGGCGCCGAGCGCGCTGCCCAGTTCCTCGATCGCGGGGATGAACTTGTCGGTGGTCACGGCTGGGGCACCTCACCGAGGGCGGCGCGGGCGGCGCTGATCGCCGCGTCCAGGTTCTCCTCCTCGGGCGCCCCGTCGGCGAACACCTCGGCGGCCCGGAGCAGGGCCCGCAGGGTCTCGGCGCTGATGGTGACGGTCTCGGGCATCTCGCTCTCTCGTGTGCTTCGATGCTCAATTTCTAGCTGAGCCATTCGCGCTTGTGCGCGGCACCGGATGGGATCGAGCGGGCAAAAAGAAAGGGGCGGCCCGAAGGCCGCCCCCAACTAGTAGCGTGTCAGTGCTGACTGCGCTCAGTTGTTGTAGATGTAGCCCAGCGGGCCCTCGGTCGTGGTGCCCTCGCAGCCCGGATCGTTGGACGCGAAGTGGTGGTTGCCAGCCCAGCAGCGGTAGATCGCGTGGGTGTTGGCCTCCTGGTTGTTGAACACCTCCGCGGTCACGCCTAGGTGCTGCTGGCCCTCGCAGCCGGCGTCGTTCGACAGGAAGTAGTCGGCGCCGGTGAAGCAGGAGTAGAGCTTGTGGGTGGCAGCGGTGGCGGCGACCAGACCGCGGCCGAGCTGGAACTCAGCGTTGAAGCCCGGGCCGGCGTAGCCGGACGTCACCTTGTGGACCTGGCCGTTGTAGTAACGGACCAGCGGCGCGAAGGGGTCGTCCTTGTTGAGGATCGAGAACGTCAGCTTCCAGGTCGTCGGCGAGGGATCGCCACCGGCGAAGAAGATCTGGATGTTCGGGAAGAACGGCGTGATGTTGCCCGACGGGTCGCGGTTGAAGCCCGGCGAGTGGTTCAGGTAGAAGCCGGTCTGGTCGGTGTTGAGCTGGCCCAGCGGGGTCCACTGGAACGGCTGGCCCGAGAGGACCTGCGAGATCGGCATCTTGTAGAGACCCATCTGGTAGGTCTCGCGGTCAGGGTTGTTGACCTTGTCCTTGCACGGCTCGGCGTTGCAGTTCCGACCGGGCAGCGAGGACATCATGTAGACGTCGCCGGTGTTGTAGTCGTAGCCGAAGTCCGAGTTCGGGCCGATGGACGTGCCGTCGGTGGCGCGGGCCGGGAGACGGACCGGAGCCTCGAAGTTCACGCCGTTCGGGGTGTGACGCACGAAGATCTGGGCGAAGTTCGGATCGGCCGGCACCGAGGTGTCGGTGGTGAACACGAACAGGCTGGACTGACCGTCGGCGTTGAAGGTCGAGGGCTGACCCAGGCCGTAGTTGTTGGAGGCGTCGCCGATCGGCTTCAGGATGGAGTCGCCCTGCCAGTCGACCCAGTTGATGCCGTCGTTCGAGTAGGCGAGGCCGAGCTGGTTGTTGTTGCCCGGGAGGTTGTTCGCCCCCGAGTAATACATGATGTGGGTGTAGTGCTGGCCGTCCTGCGGGTTGGTGAAGTTGCCGCGGATGACCGACGGGTCACAGGTATAGGCGCTGTTCCACGCCTGACGCGGGAAGAGGACCTGCTGGATCGGGCCGAAGCCGGCGCCGGTAGCGGTGCGGTGGTAGATGACGTCCGTGGCGCCCTGGCCGCACCACCACACGTCGGTCGTGCCGCCCGTGTTGATGATCGACGGCGCGTAGTTGTAGCCCTGGGGCCGCACGTCGTTGTTGAACCAGGCGTTTCCGGCCGGGCCCTGCCACGAGGCAGAGGCGGGCACAGCGGCACCGGCGAGCGCAGCGAGCGCGATACCGCCGAGCACGAGCTTCTTGAGCATGGACTTCACGTAGTTGACCCTTTCAAGCTGGACTAAGTCAGTGCTGACTGCTCACTCGGAGCAGAGCACGCCCTTCCGAACACCGTAACGACCCGCTCAACAGCAGTATCGCACACGGTGTGGGAAGCTCTCTGATCGCGTCGCTCAGTGCGTCTCGATCACTTTTTGAACTCTATTCTAGTAAGTCAGCGCTGACAAGCGACAATTTCGAGGAGGCTGCGAAAAAAATCACTTGCGGCTGACTCTGGAATAGCTTGCCGACCGCGCTAGTGCTCCAGCGCGTGGCGTTACGCCTTGCCGCCCTTGGTCGCCCAGGCGATGAGGGCCGGAAGATCCTCGATGGCGTGCTTGTCCTTGAGAGCCGCGTTCGGCTTCACGGTCAGGCCCACGAGTTCTTCCTCATCGACCATAACCAGCTCACCCGTGTTCGGGATCCTGAACGCGAGCCCGCCTTTCACCTGCTCGGCCGCCTCGTAGGCGTAGGCGTCGCGGTTGCGCAGGAGCAGCATGGCTCTGTCGATCATGCCCTTGTGCTTGGCCGGATCGAGGAGCAGCGCCTTGGCGACGATCTCCTTGGTGATGAGCCTCATCGACGGCGTCTCCTCTTCTGACGTTGGGTCCGGGCCATCAGTGGGCGCCGGCCTTGGTGTTGCGGAACCCGTCCTGGGCGAGCGCGTGCTCGGCCCGGTAGGCGTAGACCATGCCGGCGAACACCCAGATCTCGTGGTTGGGCAGCTCGGGGTCGATGGTCTCGCCCCTTGATGCGAACCGCATCCAGACGCCGGTCCGGCGCTCCCAGCCGGCGTCCACCGCGGCGACCTTGTCGTGATGGTCGTCGAGCCCGTTCACCGCGGTTTGGAGCTCGCGCACGGCCCCGGCGAGGTCGCCGCCCTCCCAGTTCGAGAGCACGGCGCGGGCGGCGAGGTAGAGGCTCTCGTTCAGGCCGCCCAGCGCGTCGCCGCGCTGGAGCCCGATCATGTGCAGGACGTCGGTGCGGTCGTGTGCAGCGGACTTCGGCGTCATGGCTGTCTCCTCTTGCGTGTCAGTGCTGACTGATAATACGTTGTAGCGCAATGGCTTAAGGGTGTGTCTGGAACGTCTAGGCGGCTGAGCGGAGCCGCATCTGGGTGTCGTCCAGGCCGGACCAGCGCCGGATCACCCGCAGGCGGTAGGCGGCGTAGAGGTGCTTGAGGTGGTCGGCGCAGCTCTTGGCGAGCGAGGAGCGGGCGAGCGGCGTCCAGTCCTCGCCGGCGCAGCCGATGCACTCCAGCCGGTCGTTGAGAAGCTCCGCGTTCTCGAAGCAGTGGCACTTGGCGCAGGCGAGGATGGCCATGTCAGGCGCTCACCGTATAGGCGTGCTGGGCGTGGTCGGATGTAATTAGGCGGATCCGGTCGCCGACCGATGGGAGAAGGTGTGTCATCGCTGACTGACTTCCTGTGTGCGCGTTGTCTGCTCTGACAACGTAGCTGCGCAGCACGAACGTGTCGGCTGGGGCTGTGTGGCAAGTCAGTGGTGACTGAACTCGGAACGCCCGTCAAGCCCTGCTCGGTCCGGATCGTGGCACGGTGCGCCCGGGATATCCGGTGCCATGGGCCTGTAATTAGAAGTATAGATAAGTAGTATATTAGTAATTACAGGCCGATGGCATTGGGAAACCATGGTTCCGGGGTGGAATGCCGTGCCGGCTACGCTTGCGGCTCCCCTGCCCTCTTGATTTCGGGCGCAGAAGCGCGATTATCTAATGGTCACTCCGGGCGCTGTGGCAAGACAGCAGCCCGGGAGTGGGCCGGGAGGCCTCGTGAACCTCCCGACCCTTTCAGTGGCTAGGTCAACCGAGCTGCACGCGGAGGGCTAGTAGCAAGCTGGTCCTCCGCACTCGTTTGAACACCACCGAAACGCGGATGCGTGGAACGAGCCACACCATCGTTGCCTCCTGGGTTGCGATCGGCGTTGCCTACGCCTAGGGCACCCGGCGGCTTACCGGGCACGGGACCTTGCCGTCCTGCAATTCACGCTCGATCACTCGCGATTGATTGCATGACTCAAATAAACACGCAAGTGGAATTTGAAGGAGCAAAGAATGTCCCGAAACGGGACAGTCGTAGTTTCGTTAATTGTCCCAAGATGGAACAGTAGTAGTTGGGTCAGGACCGGTTGCTCATTCCAGCTTGGAAATCATGGGTGCGAACCACGGTTCACGGTGTCGCCAGCCCTTGGAGCGCACGAACCGCACCCAGCCGGCCGGCTCGGGGTAGACGGTGTGCCCTCCCCTCCTCCCGCATCCCGAGCAGCGCATCCGGTGGCCGACCTGGTTCATGTCGAGGTCGTCGGGCAGCCGCAGCGCCATGGGATTGACCTCGACCGTGTGCTTGCACCGCGGACAGCTTGCCGAAAGGGCGAGACGCGCCTCGCGCACCTCGCCCAGCAGGATCGGGGGAACTGGATCTCGGCCCATGCGGTCTAGCTAGGGCATCGAACAGACCATGAACATCGTCCGAGGCGACAGTTTGGTGGCCAAATTCGCGACGTCAATTTGACGTTGTATTTAGATATCTTTGGCAAGTTTGTCGCGTATCATCGGGACAGGTCATGCGCGTCTTTTTGACAACCCTCACCGTCACTTTCGCGGCTTTGTCTTCTGCCTATGCAGTAGAGTTTACTCCGGCCGAACGATTGAAACTCCAGCCTAGTGCGATGGAAGGTCCTTCATTGGACACCATGGGGCTTCGCCCCGGTATGGATTTGAAAGATAGTCTGAAAGCCATTGAAGCCGAATTTGACCAAAACGATAAAAACCAGCAATATAAGACTAAAACGGAGTCGTTTAGCTTGAAGTCAAAGGGAGTCGAAATAAATACAACTCAGTTTGTTAGCGGTGTCTATATATTGTCAACGTGGTATTTGCCGCCTGGAACTCCGAGCCCAGATAAAATCTCTGGTATCTCGTTGCAATTCTCTTCTCCAGCAAGCGGCAATAAACTCATGTCGATTGCCCGCGATATTTATTATAAAGATCCGAATCGCGCGCCCACCAAAGATCAAATTCATAAGATGCTGATTGATAAATATGGAAAGCCCTCACTCGAGGAGTGGAACGAAGGCATCAAAACAATTGCGTTTGCTCGTTCTTCCGGCAGATACGTGAAATGTGAGAATCTTCTGGACTGCACTGTCGCGTTGCCCCAATATGAACTCTCTAATTATCAAGGAGGCGGGTTCTCGGTCGGAAATAAGGCTGATTATTTGCTTCGGATCTCGATTGATCGCAACAATTATGATATGTCAGGCACCAAAGTTGGCGCCATACATATCAAATTGTTCGACAAGACCGTAGCGGATCGGGCAGCCCAAGCGGACATCGCCGCGCTTGTGGAGAAGGCCAACGAGGTCGCCGCAACTGCACCGGCGGTAGCTCTGCCAAAGTTCTGAGTAACCGGTGACTCTTCGAGCAGCCGCAACGTCTGCTCTGAGTGGCTCGCTAAGTTAAGTGGTTTAATCCTCGCGCCGGGCGATTACCGCGGCGACGTTCTCCGGGGTGGCAGCGGCGATGGCCGCCCTCACCGCCCGGATCATCAGGCCCTGCTCGTTCGGGGAGTAGTCCTCCCAGGCGAGCATGGGGCATTCCTTGTTCGGGTGCAGCCGCACCCAGGCCCGGCGCCATTCGGCCATCCAGGACTGGGTGGCGATCTGCGCCGTGAGCGCGTCGATCGGCGGCTTGGCCATCAGGCCGCACGCCCGATGGTGCGGGTTGTCCGGCCAATACGACCTTTCAAGCCGGTGCGGATCAGGCTCTCGGCGTGGGCCTCGGCCAGGTGCCCGGGCAGGTGGATGGAGTTGCCGCTCTCGTTGATCGCCCAGGTCAGGTGGTCGATCACGGCGTCGGCCTCGCCAGCCTGCCGGGCGTAGGCGTCGGCCGCCCTCCCCTGCTCTATCGAGTCTACCTTGTGGGCCTCGAGCTCCGTGCGCAGGTCGGCGTTCTCCTCGCGCAGCTCCTGGACCATCTCCTCGAGCTGGATCCGCTCGCGCAGCGCCGCGGCGAGGTCGAGGCCGCCCTGCACGTCGAGCTGGCGCCAGCGCGCCCGGACGCCGTCGATGTAGTCGAGGGTCTGGCGGACCCGATACTGGATCAGGCCCTCGGCGCCCTCCTCCATCTGCACGGCGCGCTTGCGGGCGCGGGCGAGCATGCGGTTGGCGACGACGGCCGACCCGAGCAGGGTGACGGCGCTGGCCGTGCCGACGAGGGCGGGGATCAGGAGGTCCATGTGCTGTGCTCCGGTCGTGAGTAAGTGCTGACTGACTATAGCGTGCGCGCGTCGGGTTGCATCAGGCGAGATGCGGAAGCAGCACGATGAAGGCGACGAAGGCGGTGAGCACGGTCGCGACGGCGAGCTTGGGCGCCCAGTTCGATTTCCGCGGGATGACCAGCTTCTTGTTGAGGTTCACCGGCACCCACTTCTCGCCGAGCTTGAGGTGCTGGCTCGCGGTGGCCGCGACGGTGATGAGGATCGGCCGCTTGCCGATGGCGACGCCGAACCCCCAGAACTGGCCCGGGTCGAGGTCGCGCAGGCCAAGCGCCTCGTCGCTCTTGACCGGGAAGCCCAGGTTGTTCGCCGCGGCGTTGCGGTCGAGGACCTGGCCGACCCGGCCGACGAGCCAGGTGTTGCACTCGCCGGTCGCGTCCTTCGTGATCTTGGCGAGCCGCTGCGTGCAGAGGATGCCGGTGAAGCCGCGCTTGCGGCCCTGGCTCATCAGCGTGCAGATCGCGCGCCGCGAGGTGCCGGCCGGGCCCGACTGCGGGGCGTAGCGGTGCGCCTCGTCGATCACCAGGAAGACGGGCTGCCACAGCTCGCGCGGCTGAACCATCAGGGCGTCAATGAACTGCCCGATCCACTCGCGCTGCCGGTCCAGGCCGTCGGTGTCGCTGAACTGGATGATGACCGAGGTCTTCGAGCGAAGGATCCACTCGGCAACCTGCCTGGCAGGGCCGCGGTGCATCTCGGCGTAGGGGCCGCCCACGATCACGTAGGGGTGGATCTGGCGCAGGGTGTGGAACTCCTGCTCGGGGTCGATGATGATGTGGACGCCCTTGCCCCAGAGCTGCTCGAGGACCTTGCGCACCGTGTGCGTCTTGCCGGCGCCCGTGTTGCCGATGATCGCGAGGTGGGTGCCGGTGAGCTTGTCGGCGTCGAGGGCGATCTCCTGCCCGTTCGCGTCGTGACCGATCATTCGCGCGTTCTCGCTTGCTCGCTTGCTGTCATGCGAGAATGCGCGAATGACGATCGGGGAGCTACTGGCGCTTCTCGGGATCCTCCTGGAGCAGGTCGGACGGGCGGCTCTCCCCATCCTCGATGACGGTGCCGTCCTGCGTGATGATCCGGCTCATGCGGCCTCCTCGAGCAGGTCCTCGCTGCACACGCCGTCGGCGATCTTGCGCTCGATCCGCGCCTTGAAGTGCGCCGTGGACTTCGAGAGCACCCGCATGATCTCCCGCTCCTCGCACTCGTCGGCCGAGATCTGGGCGGTGTCGCAGAAGGCGAGCAGACTGAGCCCGAGGCCGCCGGCTTCCTGGCCGACCTCGCCGGGCGGGTTGGCGTAGACCTTGGCGGTCAGCGCCGCGATCTTCTCCTGCGGGTAGCCGGCCGCCTGGGCGAGCTCCAGCGCCTCCTCCAGGACCCGCTCGGCCCGGAAGCGCAGGTTCAGCGTGCGCAGGCCGAACACCCGGGTGATCCAGTCCCGGACGACGGTCTGGCGCTTATCCCGCGTGTAGCGGGTCTGGTGAGGTGTGAGCACGGTCGTCTCCTGGTAAGTCAGTGGTGACTGTTGCAGATGGGCAACACAGCGCGAGCGCTGGCCCGGTTCTAGTGGCTGGGTCCGGTGTCGATGCCGTCGCCGACGATCGCCGGGTCGTTCGCCATGCGCTCGAGGACCATCATGACCTCGGGGTAGCGCAGGGCGATCGAGAGGGCGATCAGCTTCCGGCCCTGCGCTTCCTGCGCGGGCGTCAGCGGGCCGTCGATGCCGGTCGAGAACACCTTGAAGGTTCCATCGGGCTTGAGGATCACGCCGGCATCGCCGTGTTCGATCGGTGAGGTTACGGTGTTCTCCAGGGTCAGCAGGCTGTTGGGCTTCACGAGGTCTCCTTGTTGGCTGTGGATGCGCTGTGGATATGTGGCGCGTGTCGCGCTGTGCGTCTCGTCTATAGCGCGCTGTCGCTCAGATTTTCGTGGCGTGTGTAGGAACCGATTGCTAGAACAAAAAGGGAACGGAACGACTCACCATAGGTTGAAAGCGTCGGAAGCCCCGGAGGGGGTCCGGGGCTTCCGCTGGTAGGTCTTCTTCGTAATGACCCGCTGCCTAAAGATTGGGCGTGCTAAAACTTTGGCGTGTGGGTTGCGGCGCGTAGGGGATTTTTTCTTCATGGCTCAGCTTCCTCATGAACGTGTTGTGAAAATAGCGCTTTTTTCCTGCGGCGTCGGCTCGAATGTCACGGAGATCTGTGAGGTCTGCAAAATTTCGCTACCACGACCGCTGGTTACGCCCGTAACCCACTAGCATGTTAACGCTGTCCGATTTATGGACAGCTACGGCCCCGGGTGAATGGCGACCCGGAAGCAATGCGGCCCGTCTCCACACCACACACTAGAAAGCCCGGGAGCCTCACACACGATGTCAGAGGTGTCGGTCAGTCGCTTCCACGATATGAGCTCCGAACTCGTAGCTCGGATTGAGGATACGCTTGCTGTCTACGCACGCGAGCACGGACAAGTCTACAGTGCCCTGGCGATGTCCCAGTCCCATCAGTCGATTAGGGAACTCGCCCAAGATGCCCTCACGTTCGGGATGGACGTTTGGACCCACGGGTCCGGGGGCAACGACGACGATCTCGGTGGGAATGTTGTCAGGTTCCCTTTCGGGCGTAGTCGGCGGCGCCCCAGGGCGTTCGCCGGCGCTCGCATGGCCATGTCGATCCTCGGGGCTGTGACCGGCTCCACGATCATCGCCGCGGCCACGACCGAGACGGTGAGCCTGCCGGGCTTCCACCACGTCGCGAGCTTCATCTTCTCCAAGAACGCCCCGCCCGAGTCCGTGCGGATCGTCGAGGATCACGGCCACGTCTACCGCATGCGCTTCACGCGACACCCGGGCGAGCCGTGGGACGTGGTCCATCTCGAGGAGACCAAGGAGCTGACCCCCTCCGAGGTCGCGGGTTCTCGCCACGACGACGGCACGATGCTCGACGATCCGCCGTTCCACGGCTGAGCTACCAACTCCCCCACGCAAAGCCGTCTTCGGGCACGCGCTCGAGGGCAACCTCTGGCGCCTCGATCTGCTGGTCGATTTCGGCCATGCGCGCATTCGCGATTGCGAGCAGCTTCTCCCCGTAGCCGGCGAGCGCCTTCCTGGCCCGGCGATACTGCGGCGCCGTCATGCGGTCGTTGTAGCGGGGCAGCTTCGCGTGGATGTCGGCGAGGAACGCCGCGTCCGGCCCGTCGAAGCCCGCGGGCGCCAGCGCCTTGATCGCGCGCTTCACCGCGGTGTCCGAGCTGGCAATCAGCGCCAGGATGGTCTTCTCGGTGTGCATGTCGCTCCTCTCGTGTCGCTCTCGACACTCAGAAGCTACGACAGCCGCTCAGCCGGGTCGGGTGGAACCTGACGGCATTCGCGCATGCCGGCATGGGAGCATGCGCGAATGCCTCGATGCTCACAGACCGGCGAAGTGTATCACCTTCCGGCCGTAGGCCGTGCAGCGCGGCCGGGCGCCGACGCCGGTGTTGTAGAGGCTCACGCCCGCGCAGGACGCCCCTCCCCTGCTGATCGCCTGCCGCAGGTAGCGCATCGAGCCCGCGATGTTCTGGCGGCAGTCCATCGGGTTGCGCACGCCCATAGCTCGGGCCGTCGCCGGCATGAGCTGCCCAGCGCCTGCCGCGCCCGAGCGGTTGCGGGCCCGGCAGTTGTAGCCGCTCTCGACCCGGATGACCGCGTGGGCGAGTCGCTGGGGCACGCTGGCGCGGGCCGCTTCCTGGGTCACGATCGCCTGGACGGAACCACCCTCGGCCTGGTCGGTGAGGCGGTTCAGCCCGCGGTTGATCCGGCGGACCGGCGCCTCGACGACCCGCTTGGTCTTCCCGAGAAGCTGATCGAGGAAGCTGGGCTCCTCGGCCGGCGCCTCGACAGCGACCGGCTCCATGGCCACGATCTGCGCGTGGTGCCGGTGGTGATGATGACGGACCCGGGCCGCAGCCTCTCCCGTCGTGGCCGTGATCGTCAGTGCGACCATGGCCGCCAGCGTTACGAGGCGCATCCGCCCTCTCCTCTGTTACGCACCGAGTAAGTCAGTGCTGACTGACTATAGCGAGGAGGGGCTCGAGTTTGTCAGAACGCTGCCCGCCCGGCCGCTCGACCGGGCCGGGGATCGCGTGCGCGCGTCGCTGAGACGCTTCGCGTGCTGCGCGCTGTCGTCGTGCGCGCGAGCGCGCCCCGACGCTGTGCGACGCTATGAGAGCAAGCGCGCATCAGCCCATGCGAGCATGTGCGAACGCTCGCACGCGCGCATGAAAAGCCCCGCTCGAGAGCGGGGCTTTCAGATCGCTACTTTCAGGCCTTGCTGCCGCCGGTGACGCTGGTCGGCGCGGTGCCGGCCGTGGGGCCGGTGTTGGACAAGTCCACATGCTGAGAGCGGACCGACGTGTGCGTCGCGTGGATGGAGCCAGCTCCGGTGCTCGGCTTCGGGATCTCGGCACCGATGTTGACGGAGCCGACGGGCAGCACGTTCGGGTCGCCCGGGAGAAAGACCTGGAAGGGCTGGCCGTCGTCGCCGTAGGCGACTTCCGCCACGCGAGGCGTGGGGTTCTCTTCGGCCTTGAGCGTGACGTGGTGGTCCTTCATCGTCGGCATTATGGTTCCTTTCCCGTTAATCGGGGCGGCGCGAATATCAGGGCGGCACCCTGGGATCAAGCACGGGGCGTATCCGGCATGCCTACGCGAAGAGACCCGCGCAGCGGGTGCTGCGCGGGCCAGGTCCTGCCAGGACGACGGGGCTGCGGAAGTCGCCCCAGCAGATCGGTGTCAGGCCGCCTCGGGATCGTCGTCAGGCTTGCCAGCGCGCTTGGCGAGGAAGTCGTCCAGTAGCGGGCTATCCTTCATGGGCTGCGCGCTCGGATTGCCAAATTCGAAGCCCGCGAACGGGAAGGCGGCGAAGCGGCCGTCCGGCAGGACGATCCGCAGCTTGCCGTTCTCCTCGGACACCTTGGCGTCGGGCGCGAAGAAGTCCTTGAGGAACTCGATCATGCTCGCATGCTCCTATGCGCGAAAGCGCGCCGTCTATCAGCGCCGCGCCCGGAGCACCAGGCCGGCGATGAAGAGGGCGATCAGCCCCGCCTCCATCGCGAAGAAGGCGATCGAGGGCTCGGACCCGAAGCCCGAGTGGACCGGGCCCCGGACGCCCGAATTGCCGTAGTGGCTGATCGACGGCACCATCAGGCGACCTCGCCCCGGATCAGGCGGTCGCACACCACCCTCGCCTCGTCCACGAGCTGCCGGCGCTGGGCAGCGTCGTCCCGGTAGAGCTGGCCGCCGAACTGGACGATCAGGTTGCGGGCCGCGGCCGAGACGTTGTCCAGCATCTCCAGGAGCTGCTCGCGGGTCGGCTCGGCCGGCAGCTCGTCGCGCCAGGTGCGCGGGCCCGACACGTAGGTGAAGCGGTCGGTGCCGCCGTCGCCGACCCAGCTATCGGCGAAGCCCGCCCACTGGTTCTCGGCCGAGAACAGATGCGCCCGGGTCCAGGCGTCGCCGCCCTCGACCGGCTCGTAGGTCACGAGCCACTGGCCGGGCTCCTCGCTGTGCCGGGAGACGGCGGCCACGCGGTAGACGGTGCCCTTGTGGTGGCGCCAGATCGAGCCGCGACCGGGCAGGTAGTCGGGCTTGGGCGAAAGCGCGGTTGCTGTCATGATCGCATGCTCCCTTTAGCGCTTGGGCGAAACGAGGCCGGGGAAGCGGCTGCCGGCCGGCCCGTAGGCCTCGAGGATCTCCTCGCAGGCGGTGCGGGCGCCCTGCTTGCCGCGGCGCTTCTGCTGGCCGAGCCAGATCTCCTCGGGCCCCTCGGGCTCCAGGTCCATCATCTCGATGCCGTTGGCGTAGAGCGTCTTGGTCACGGCGTCGCCGTCGACCCGGAGCCCGGGGCAGGCCTTGTCGGCGTATTGGGTGTCGCCGAACATGACGGCTATCGCCTTCAACTTGTCGAAGTGGTCGGGCTGCGGCTGGTGCCGGAAGTTGGTCTGCGCCTGCACCGGGCCGGCGAGGGCGATCAGGGCGAGGGCGGTCAGAGCGCGCTTCATGCTGGGGCTAGGTCCTTCCGTGCGTGCAAGTTGGTCGAATGGGCGCATGCGAGCATGCCCGCATGCGCCATTGCGATCGTCATTGCTTCTTGGTGATGACGTGGGCGATCACGCTGCCCTGGTCGCCGAAGCGGCCCCAGGCGGTGTCGCAGCCCTTCGGATCCTTCACGTAGGCGGCCACCTGGTTCATCGCCTCGTTGGCCAGCGCCGGGCTGTTGATGTGGTCCTGGGGCACCTCCAGGCCGTTGAGCGTCGACACGAAGGTGTCCTGGCTGATCTCCATGTCCTTGCACTGGCCGCGGACGTAGGAGCTCGACGCCATCAGCAGCGCCGCCTTGTTCTCAGGCGAGCCGTCCGGGAAGCGCTCGGTGATCGGCTTCCTCTGCTCGCGCGGCTTCACCAGGCCGAGGATCACGGTGCCCTGCGGGCCGAACGCTTCCTCGATCCCCTTGCAGCCGTTCACCGGGTCCTTGCGCAACTGGTCCGTCAGCTCGGCGATGTCGGCCGCGTAGCGCTTGTCCACGAGATCGGCTTCCGTGATGCCGTAGCCCTTCATGGCGCCGGCCTGGCCCGCGGAGTCGGGCTCGACGTTGCGGCAGACGAAGGCGGCCACGACGTTGACCGAGGCGATCTGGACGATCTTCATCTCGCGCGAGCCGTTCTTCGCCTCGTAGGCCTGGGCCGAGGAGGTGAGGGCGAGAGCAAGGGCGAGGGCCGAAAGAGCGCATGCGCGCATGGTCGAATTTCCTTCTCGATTGCTGGGTGTGTCGGTGCGCGCATGCGGGCTTGATCGCATGCGCGCGTGAGCGAATGCGGCCTACTTCTTGCCGGCGCTGACGATCACGTCCGGGATGGCGCTGCCGGTCGGCCCGAACTCGGAGAAGATCAGGTCGCAGGCGCGCTTCGCCTCCATGCCGCGGTAGAAGGCGAGCTGCTGATCGGCGAGGTCCTTGATCTTCGCCTGGTCGAGGCCGTCGGTCTTGAACTTGGCCTCGGAGAGCCGGGTGGCCGCGCCGACCGGGTCGAACTTGGCGTTCGGGCAGGCGCCACCATCCACGAAGCTGTTCAGGGCGATGAAGGTCGCCTGGACCTGGTAGTTGCGGCTCTCCCGGATCTGCTCGGGCGTTCCGGTCGGCAGCTTGGACTGGTCGGGGCGCGGCGTCTGGGCCGGGGCCGCCTTCGGCGCCTCCTTGTTCGTCGCCTCGATGTGCCCGTTGGGCGCGTCCTCGTGGTTCGTGACCCAGCCCGCGCAGGCGGCGATCGAGTTCGCCGGGACGGCCAGCAGGCAGCAGAGGGCGAGGGCGATGTGACGGTTCTTCATGGTCGCTTGGGTCCTTTCGCTAATGCGCGCTTTCGCGCAGAGGGGTTGCAATCAGGAAGTCGCGCAGGACCCGCAGCTCGTTGAGGTCCTCGACGGCGTTCCAGTGCTCGTGGCCCCGCTTGCCGTGACGGCGCGGGAAGGTGCGCTTGACCCGGTCCTCGGCCTCGGGGAGCACGGTCCCGTCGAGGTGCGCGAGGCACTGGGTGCGATGTTCTTCGGATACGGGCCGGCCATCGCCCGCGTGGAAGGCGTAGAAACAGGCCCCGGGGTCGGCTGAGTGGATGTAGCTGCCCCACTGGGAGGCGATGGCGTAGGCGGCCGACGGCGCCAGCATGATCGAAAGCTCCTTTGCTCGAATGCGCGAATGATCGAGGGGAGGGCGGGGCGCGTCGGCCCCGCCCGGTGGATCAGGCGGCTTCCGCCGGGGCAGGGCCGGCGGCGAGCGTGCGGAGCGCCAGGACCAGGACGCTGTCGGGGTTCACGGTCAGCTTGTTGCCGGCCCGGACCGCGATCTTGAGCGCGGGGAACAGCGCCATGATCTGGCCGACCTGGCTGCGGGCGGTGCCCTCGGCGTAGGTCTTCGTGCCGTTCTTGGTGCTGGTCGCCTTCAGCGCCGCGACCATGTCCGAGGAGGTGATCTCGCCGGCGGCGTCGAGGGCGCGGAAGCAGTCCATCACGTAGGTGGACGGCGCCTTGCCCTGGTGGATCGACACCAGCAGGTTCTCGAACTTCTCCTGGACCTTCTTCTGCGCCGGGCAGGCGCGGATGACGGCCGCCTTGTTCGCTTCGAGGTCGTCGGGCACGAGGGTGGTGAGCACGAAGGCGTCGACCGGCAGGGCGTCGATCGAGACGCGCGGGGTGCGGGTCTTCGCCGGGCCGGCAGCCTTCTTCGGCTTGGCGGCGGCCGGGGGGACGTCGGTGGCCTCGAGGTCGATGACCGGGCCGCCCTCGTGGCTGGCGTAGACCTCCTCGCGGGCCTCCTGGAGCTGCATCTCGGCCTCGATCGCGGAGGCGGTCTCCTCGTCGAGGATCGTCTCGTCGGTGGCCGCGAGCTCCACCTGGCCGTCCTCGGTCGCCGGCTCCTCGATCACGTCGTCGGCGGCGACGTCGCTGACCGCTTGCACGTCGACAATGGTCTCGTCGGGAATGTCCAGGCCGCCCAGCAGAGCGTCCAGCTCATCGGCTTCGGCAGTCATCACGGTGGTGCTCGCGTCGTTCATCTGTGTGTTCTCCTTCTCTGTTGCTGTCGTCGTTGCTCTCTTGCTCTCGACAATCTCGTTATAGCTACGAGAACTCGGCGATGCGGCTGGAACGACTTGGATCAGGAAGGGAGCTTTCGCTCTTGCGCGCATGCGCTGATGCGCGCTTGCCGCCAAACGGCCGGGGTCCAGCCCCGGCCGCTCGGTCACGATGTGCGAGGCTCAGAAGTCCTGGAGCGCGGCGCGTTTCCAGTGGTTGGTGTCGACGCACTGGAAGAAGTAGCTGGCGTTGTAGGCCTGCTCGCCCTTCACGCAGGAGCCGAACGACGAGGTCGGGACGTGCGGGATGGTGTTGGCGAGCCGGCCGACCTCGACCAGGCCGTCGTCGTGGACCGAGAGCATCGGCCCGCCCGGGGTGAGGTATCGGAGCGCGCTGGCGCTGCCGTCGAAGTCCCAGAAGTGCTTGAAGTTGCCGTCGTTGTCGCCGTCGACCGCGAAGAACTGGTTCGGGGCCATCATGATCGCGGCCTTGGAGAAGTAGGCCTGCGTGGTGTCGAGGCCGATCTGGAACTGCCCGCCCTGACCCAGGAAGCCGATGCCGCGGTCGATCCAGCCGCCGGCCGGCGTGCCCATCATGATGCCGTAGCCCGAGTGGGCGCCGTTGGTGCCGGACATGGAGATCTGGATGCCGACGCGCTGCCGGTTCTTGTCGGTGCCGTGGGCCGTGGTCGAGACGTCGATCTCGGTGCCGATGCACGAGGCGACCGGGTCTTCCTCACCCGTGGTGTCCGAGCAGTTGAAGTTGCCCGCCCAGGTCGGACCGACCGGCCCGATGCCGTTCGACTCCTTGAAGGCGGTGCCGTTCACCGCGACGTTCTGGGCGCCGGTCGAGGCGAGGGCGTTGTTGTGCAGCTCGCCCGTGAGCACCCACTCGAAGCCCTTGTTGTTCGGGTTGGTCGAGCCCAGCGCCCAGATGGTGTGATAGGTGTTCCACATCTGACCCGAGCCCGAGCCGACGTGCCGGTCGACCCGCAGAGAGGTCGTCGGATCGAAGTTCTGCGGCGCATTCCAGATCATCATGGTGCCACCGTCGATGCCGGGCTGACCCGTGCCCTGGACGTTCGGCACGAAGGTCTGAGCGGCAGCCGGAGACGCTGCAGCAACTAGAACGGAGGCGAGCAGAAGGTTACGAAGAAATCGAGACATGACTTTCCTGATTGTTCTACTGGTGGAAGGCGTCGGACTCAGTCAGCAGTGACTTATCTATAGTGAGGCGACTTCGGGGATTGCAACCGAATTTTTAGACGGTTTCTGCAATTTCTTCGGGAACCGCCGGGATATCTGCGACGAGCATCGCGGCCGGCATGATGGTCTGGCCGGCGACGACCATGCAGATGTTGGCGCCGGCGGCGATCTGGGCGCGCTCCTCGGGCGTCGGCTCCCAGACGGTCGTGACCTGGCCGTCCTTCCGGTGGCCGTAGATCGTGAGGCACTTGCCGTGCTTGGCTTCGTCCCAGTCCTTGGGCGGCGAGAGGCGCAGGTTCGCCCCGTGGAATTTCACAGCCTTCATGGTGGCATGCTCGCTTTCGTGCTTGTGCGAATGGGCTACGGGATGGCGAACCAGCGCTGCTGCCGGCCCTCGCGCACGCACCGGATCTGCCCGGCCGTGCGGAGCTTCTGGATGAGCCGGTCGGCGAGCCGGTGCGGGACCATCCGCTTCGGGTCGGTGATGCCGACGGCGAGGAGCAGCGACGTGGCGCGGCCCTCGATCGCGGTGGCCGTGGGGCCGGACCCGCTGGTGATGTAGCTGGTGAGCGCCGTGACGACGCTGTCGGGGATCTCGGTGCCGAGGACGATCATGGGCGCATGCTCGCTTGTGCGAATGGGATCAGAGATGCACGCCGGCAGCGACCAGGCCGCCGGCTACGAAGGCGAGCGCCCCGAGCACGCCGTGAAAGCCGCAGGCGCCGTAGAGGCCCTCGCTCCAGTCGAAGATCGCCGTGCCGACCAGGAGGACGCCGAGGGCGACGAAGGCGAGCCAGTTCATGCGACCACCTGCAGGTGCGAGGGACGGAGCTTCGAGCGAAGGGGAGGGCGGTGCGCGGCCGGCGGCGCGTAGTTGTGCGCGGGGCAGAGCGGGTGAGGCGCGGCCGCGACCGGGAAGGCCATGAAGCGGCGCGGCACAGGTCGGTCGAACTGGTAGGCGCCGAAGCGCACGAGGGCCCAGCCCTCGCCGCCCATCAGGTAGTAGCGGGCGATCTCGGGGTCGTTCTCGATCACCATCGCGATCGAGGGCTTGGGCGCGGCGTAGGCCTTGAACTCCGCGATCGTGAGATTGTCGTTGACCGCGATCATCGGTGGGAACTCAGCACTGACTTACTGCCCTGGGCAGACTTCGGGCGTAGATGACCCAGCAGACCGAACACCACGAAGTGCAGGCGGATCAGCACCCACAGAGCGAGGCCCACGATCAGGAAGGCGAAGCCCGACAGCATGGTGACGAGGGGCCACCAGGTCAGATTGATGAGCGAGCCGGGCGCCCGGAGGATGCCCCGCTCGAACGCGAGGTAAACCGAGCTGGCGTAGCGCGGGTTTCGTCCAGCCTCGATATCGAGGAAGTCGTTCAGGGGATCGGGCTTACGCGGCAAGGGACATCTCCTGGGCGGGGTAGAGGAAGTCGAGGTCGGGATCCTTGAAGGCGCGCCAACGGCGCGCGTTGAAGAAGGCGCGCATCATCACGTCCACGTCGTATTCCGCCCGGTGCGCCTGGGACGGGTCGTAGTCGATGCCGAGGGCGGCGCAGAACACGCCGAGGTTCGGGACCGCCCCGTTCGGGGTGGCGAACCGGCCGCGCAGCATCGTGTCGAGGACGGGCTTGGTCAGAGCCGGCAGCCGCAGGCGCCCCAGCTCGTAGTTCATGAAGGGGAGGTCGAAGCCCTCGCCGTTGTGGGCGACGGTGAACACCGGCTCCTCGAGGCGCCGGCGCACCTCCTCGGCGATCTCGGACCAGGTCGGGCAGCCCACGATGTCGTTCGGGCCGATGCCGTGGATCCGCTGGACGTCGGCCGGGATCGAGCGCTGCGGGTCGATCTTGGTCACGTAGGTGTCCACGAGCTTCTCCGACTCCAGCTCGTAGGTGAGGATCGCGACCTCGACGAAGCGATGGTCGCCCGGCTGCAAGCCCGTCGTCTCGGTGTCCCAACCCGCGATCAGCGTCACGCCTCATTCTCCTCGTCGGTGAGCGGCACATCCTCCTCGAGGCTGCCGGCGATCTCGTCTCCGTCCCGGAAGCGGGCGACCACGACGGGCTCGCCCTCGCTCCAGGCATGGTCGTTCAACAGGGCCTCGATGAGCTGGAGCCGGGGCATCTCCGCGAGCGTCACCCGCTCGATCTCGACCACGCGATCCGTCTTTACTGAGACGCGACGCGCCACCCGGACTGCCTCCTGCTTGAAGGCGCGGTAGACGAGATCCCCCTTCTCGTCCCGGATGCGAAACACCTTGCCCTTGCTCACTTCGGCGCGTGCTCCTTGAGCTCCTGCCGCGCCCGGTAGAGCAGGGCGCTCATGTCCTCGGCGATCAGGCCGTGGGTCACGTCGAACAGGGCATCGATCACGAACCACAGGTCCCGGTCGGTCATCCGCCCGGCGTCGCGAGCGGCATTGGCGACCTGGACCGCCTGGAGCGCCTTGCGGGTCAGCTCCTCGCGCATCGTCGGCCATTCGCCCTTGCTCGCATTCGGGCTTTCGCGCTTGGGAGCCTTCGGCGCCTCGATCAGGCGACCGGCGAGGACCGTCAGCTTGGCCGCTGCGCTGGTGCCGGGCCGGTGCTTGTTGAGCGCATCGGCCCCGGCCCGGCAGGCGATATGAAACTCGTGTCGCTCGCTCACTTTTGCCTCCCAGTCTGTGTGCGCGTCGCGTTCTCGACGTCGCGACTCATTTGTAGCGTTGCGACGTCGGAATGTCACAGTCAGCGCTGACTTACCGTGCTATACCGTTACGTTGTGAAGGGCAACCTCCGGCTGTTGGGTTGACGGACAAAGTGAGGGACCAGCGTGGCGGGTGGGTCATGAGTAGAGTGCGAGCAATCGTGTTGCTGCCGCGAGCTGTTTCAATGAGTTTTTCAATGGGGTGTTAAATGGGGACTTCCATAGAATTGGAACTAGGGGGTATCACCCTCGACTATGCGAAAAATCATATGGGTAATGATCACGGGCCGCTATTCCAAGAGAACGATCGGCAGCGTCGACCATCCGATGAGATCGATTACGAGTATTTTGTTGAAAATCCCGACGATGAATTGCTGGCCCGGAATGAAGCTTGTTTTGTTCGTCGACTTGGGCAGGTGATTCCGCGATTGAATCTATTAGGTCATACCATAGAGACGGCTAAAGAAGAATATGAAGCAGTTGTCCGCGACGCGATAGAGGTTCAGCGGGACAGCGGTCAAGAAGGAGATGGTCAAATTGTTTACATGAATTTCCAAGAGTTTATTGAGTTTTGTGGACGTTTCGACATTTCTGATTTGGATAATATTTATATTGATGGAACCACTGAAGATTGCGATGCTATCGTTCGCGGGAGATTTAGTGCGCTTAGAGAAGAAATCCGCCGAATTCCTGAAGATTACAACCAGCGAATGTATTGGTCGGAGCGGAGCTATTTCGGCTCGATAGTTTGCATTTTGAGTCCGTATTCGATGCTGCAGGTATTTGGATGCAGCGAGAAACACCACAAAGCGGAGGTTGTTTGGCAATTTGGCCCAATCGTTGACGCGGGCTGGGTAGCTGAAGATCAGTTCCAGGGCGGGGCGGGGCGTCTGAACTCGATCCTGGTCGCAACTGAAGGTTCTTCTGATGCCCGGATTTTGCGTCGCGCGATCGATATTTTGCATCCAGATATAGCAGACTTTTTTCGCTTCATCGATGTCGATCAAAGTCATCCCTTTCCGGGCACCGGTAATCTCGTAAAATTTGCTGAAGGTCTCGTGCGCATCGACATACAGAACCGGATCATATTCGTATTTGATAATGACGCTGAAGGTTTATTTGCTTATTCGAAAGTTCTAACTCTACAAAAGCCCGCAAATATGAGAGCTATGATGCTCCCCTCGATTGACAGTTTTAAGGCGTTCGCAGCGCGTGGCCCTGAGGGCGTCAGGCTTAGTGATATTAACGAACGTGCCGCAGCGATTGAATGTTATCTTGATCTTAGAATTCCCGGCCGCCCGTGCGCCGAGGTGGTCTGGAGTAACTATAAGAAAGAGGTTGATCGATGGCACGGCGCACTTGAGCACAAGGAGACTTACATGCGGCGTTTCCTAGACCAGAGCATCGAAAGCGTTTTGGACGGGTCGTATGATACAGGGAAAATTAGAAAAATTATTGAAAAATTAATAGAGGAGTCAATAGCAATGTCAGCAAAATAATCGAATTTACACAATAATATATAGTTCTAATCCGTTGGCAGGAAACGAATATGCATGATCTGATATATGGAAACTAGCAGTCAATGGAGCGAATTTGCAGAATTGTTGCGAGCATTCGTCTCCATCCAGTTCACGATGACCTCGCACACGCCGTTAACCCGGGTCTCCAGGTCGAGCGCCGAGATCCGCACCATCGTCGGGCCGCGCATCATCTGGGCGGCGCCTTCCATGATCCAGTGCGTGTGCCACTGGTAGGCGGGGTTGGCCGGCGCCTTGCCTTCGGCGACCTGGTAAGTCGGGAGCGGCACCGGGATGAAGATGATCCCGAAGTTGCGGTTGGCGAGCGTGAGCGCCCGCTCGCAGAACACGCGGATCCGCTCGCCCTGCTCGGGCGTGGTCGCGTGCATGCCCACCTCGGCCATCATGTAGCCGATCAGGTCGAGCGGCGTGCGGTCGACCAGCACCGGGCGCGGCAGGCCGTCGATGATCTCCGCGTAGCGCTTGAGGTAGAACTCCTGGGCGGCGATGCGCACGTCGATCGGCAGATTGCCGATGTTCTCGAAGCCGCCGCCGGCCATGATCTCGGCCGTCCGCATCTCGTGGTAGGTGAAGCCGAGGTTCGCGGCGGCGAGGCGCGCGAGGGTGCTCTTGCCAGTGCGGCTGGCGCCGGTGAACCCGATCATGGCGTGTCCTGGATGAGCCGGTAGCAGCGACTGAACCGCGCGAGCCGGATGAAGCGGTTGGTAGGGCGGAACTCTGCCCGGCTGGCCGGGCGGGTCGAGACGCGGGCGATCTGCGTCTCGACGGTGCGGGAGAGGCCGAGCACCGTCTGGGTCGAGGTCTGCACCTCGATCCGGTCGACGCGCACGTAGCGGGCCTCGCCGCCGGGCAGGCGGGTGTTCGAGATCCAGATCTGCCCGGGGCGAACCGTGCTCACGCGGCGTCTCCCTCGGGCGCGGCCTCGAGCCAGAGCGGCGGAAGCTCCCCGTGCCCGCGCCGGTCGCGCGCGGCCTGTGCGAGCGCCAGGAGACCAATCACGCTGTTGCGGTCCATCGGCTTGCCCGACGGGAGAAGAACCTCCTGGTCCAGCACCGAGAGGGGAGGGGAGGGGGCCTTGCTGACGCCCGTGGAGCCGAAGCCGCCGGCGCCGCGCGCCGTCTCGTCGAGCTCCTTGACCTCCTCGAACACGGCCTGGAACACCGGCACGATCACGCCCTGCGCAACCCGGTCGCCCGGGTTCACCACGAACTGCTGGTGCGTGGTGTTGTGCAGGATCACGCCGACGCCGCCGCGATAGTCGCCGTCGATCACGCCCGGGCCGTTGTGGACGGTGATGCCGGACTTGGACGACAGACCCGAGCGCGGGCACATGAACAGTGCCAGGTGCGCCGGCAGGGCCATCGCGATGCCGGTCGGGATCGTGGCGCGGCCGCCCGGCTCCAGGATGAGCTGCTGCGAAATGTCAGCGTGAAAATCCATGCCGGCCGCCTGGGCGCTGCCGTAGGTCGGGATAACCGCGGTCTCGGTGAGCCGCTTGAGACGCACGGGAATGAGGAAGGGATTGCTCACGCGGCGATCTCCTTGACCACGTCGCGGGCCTTGGCGTCGGCCAGATCCAGGATCAGGGTGCCGGCCGCTTCGAGGGCGGCCTCGCGGGTCTCGTGCGGCCCGTAGAGCTGCACCGTTGCGCCGGGCTTGGCGTCGGGGTCGGGCAGGGTGAAGTAGAAGCCCGGCCACAGCTCCAGCTTATTGGCGGCATCGAGCTGGATGATGCCGACGGTGACGGAGGCGAACGTGCCTCCCTCCTCGTCCTTGAAGTCGACCGTTCCGGTCTCGCTCATCGCGTCCTCGTGTGTAAGCGCTGACTTATCTATGTGGCCGCAGGTTGTCCAGCGGCCGGCGATCTCATGCGGCCTCGGGCTCGTCGGCCGGGCGCAGGAACAGGGCCTTGCCGGCGTAGGGCTGGTCGAACACCGCCTCGCTGTCGAGGAGCTTCCGGTGCTGGATCCAACCGCGGAAGTTGCCGTGCAGGTGCGGGTGCTTCCAGGGCTGGCGCAGGCCGGTGAACACGTCGGGCGTGGCCTGGTGCTCGGCCGGGCTCGCGTGGACCGGCTTCGAGATGACCAGGCGCTCGAAGCGGGCCTTCTCAGCCTCGTAGTCGGCGTTCCCGTCGAAGGGCTCGATGGTCAGCCGGGCGCAGCGCGCGGTGGAGAGGACGAGCTGCTCATTGGCGGAGATGGTTTCCCTCTCCGCCAAAGTCACGAAGGGCATGTGCCACTGTCCGGGCTGGAGGACGCGCGGGGAGGAGGCGTCGAGCGCCGCCTTGATCGCCCGGGCCAGCGCCTCGATCTCGGGCTGCGCGCCGGCCTCGTCGCGCAGCGCCATGAAGTTTGCCCAGTCGGTCGACGTGACCAGGACGTCGATCTTGCCGAACCACTCCAGCGGCCGGTTCGCCCACTGCTTGTGGAGCCCGGCGAAGTGCAGCAGCCGCACGCTGAGTTTTGTCAGCCGGGCCGTGCCGACCCAGACAGCCCGGGCGAGCCAGTAGCGCCAGCCGGTGAGCTCCTCGCCCGCGGCCATGCCCGACTTGTTCGAGCCGTAGAACAGCGGCTCCACGATCGGCTCCGCGAGCAGGCGCTTGGTCGGCACGGCGCGCGAGGAGCGGCCGTTCCGGGAGAAGACGCGGTGCGTCATGAAATCCGCATGGACCATGCGGGGATTGGAGAAGAGGATGGAGGTGAGGCGCTCGCCCTGCGGGCTGACGCTGTCCTCGATCACCTGGACGATGGGAAGCATGGTGGATCCGGGCTCAGTTGCGGGGCTCGGCCGCGGCCACCTTGCGGCGCTCGCAGTCGATCTTGAGGTAGCGATCAGCACCGCCCGGCAGCCCGGCGCCGGCGGCCATCGCCTGCGCGTGCATCAGGCACTCGTAGGGCGACTTGGCCGGGGCGATGACCACGTCGAGCGCGGTCTCGCGGTTGCAGTTGCCCGGCAGGATCGCCGAGGCGCACACGAGGGCGACGGACAGAAGTTCGTTCATGACGGTGCTCCAAAAGGGAGGGGTCGAGGGGCGAACCAGGGCCCCTCCTGGGCTGTCTCTCGTGTCAGTCAGTGCTGACTTATTATCTATAGCGCGTGACGCTCGGGTTTTCTCACGGCGTGCGCCGGCAGCGCGAACCCTAGCGCAAGGATCAGCACGAATGGGCGGGCAATTTAATCCACAAACGGTGAAGATAGTTTTCTTACTGTAATCATTGACAGTTAGGCTGCGTCGACGGATTTTCGGCCGTCCACTCAATGCAATCGTGGGGTAGGCATGTCAGGCGATCATCTTTTTGAAGAGTCAAAGCACACTTCAGATCCTGGTAAATCAAGCTGGGCCACGACGGCATATTTAGATCGAGATGGAAAATTCTGGTTTTTAAGCAAATATGAGAATCATCGCCTAGTAGACGGCGATCATTTTGTTACTCTCGTAACAGCTCTGGATGAGGGCGGGAATGTCGTTGCGGTTCTGAAGGATGTGACAGGGCTTGATCCCGACCCACTCGACATACCCAATAAAAAGCAGGCTACCCAGGAAGGTTATCTCCCGGCCGAATTGGTTCAAAAGGTTAGAAAGATTGTTATTGAGCACTCAATGTGGGATAAAGTTAACGATAAAGAATTTTGGAAGAAAGTTGCGCAGATAAGCTCTCAGGTAGCTGGGTGGTTGGCAAATAGAGACGGTAACGGGCTGAAAATTCCGTAAGTATAAATTGATGAAGATCCCGAGGCGAAAGCCTCGGGATCGATGTTATGATAACTCGTAGCTGATCCCGTGCTTGAGGATGGTCTCGACCAAGCGGTCGGGGTCCACCGGGATGCCCAGGCTCGCGTTGAAGCGGGCGAGGCGGATGTAGGGGCGGACCCACCAAGCCTGGCGGATCCGCACCTTGCACTCCATCGTCGCCATCAGGCGGCCTTCTCCTCGTTGAAGTCGACCGGGCAGCCGCCGGTGCCGCAGTCGACGTGCTCGAAGCCGATCTCCTCCTTGACCTCGTTGTCGTTCGAGATCGCCGCGACGATCTTCTGGAACTCCAGCTTCGTCACCGGATCCTCCGGCTGATACTCGTAGGCCGTGGTGTCGGCCTGCGGCATCACCGAGCAGCAGCGGATAGAGAACTGGCCCTCGATCAGCGTCTCGAGGAACTGGCCGTAGGAGACCTCCTTCGGGTCATACTTGAGCGTGTAGGAGATCTGGTTGCCGCTCTCGGTCGACAGCGGGGTGACGCCGTCTTCCTCGACGCCCGTGAGCCAATACTTCTCGAGGAGGCGCAGGAACTGATACTGCTCCTCGGGCGTCGCCTCGGCGGCCGTGACCACCCACTGCCCGTCGCCCAGCTCGCAGATCGCGGGCTTGGTCGGGAAGCCGACGATGGTCGTGCCGGAGTAGCTCTTGAGGCGCCGGGCAGGGTAGCCCTTCTCCTCGTAGACCTTCACCAGCGGGTCGTCGTTGCGGAACTGCACCCAGCGCAGGAACTCGCGCATCGAGGGCAGATGCGCCCCTTCCGTGAGCCCGAACAGCTTCGAGGTGGTGCCGGCCGGCTTGAACGTCGTGTCGGTGTGCGGGACCGTGACGCCGAGCAGCTCGGAGAAGGACCGGGCCTCGTCGACCACGGCGCGCTTGAACCGGCTGACCGTGAGCCACAGCGCCTTGGACTTCTCCTCGTCGACCAGGTCGTGCCAGGTGAAGCCGAAGCGGTCGTAGGCCCACTCGTGGAAGCCCGTCATGCCCACGCCGATGCGGTTGGTCCGCTTCACCTCGCGGCTGTAGAGGCTGTCCATCGTGTTCGTCCGGATCAGCGCCCGCACGGCCGTGCGGAAGGCGTCCTCGGCGTCGTCGTCGCTCGATGCGTGGAAGGGCACCACGTCGGCGATCACGCAGTAGGCCCCGAGCATCAGGAGGCAGATCTCCCCGCACGGGTTCGTAATCATCGGCCAGCCGAGCGCCGCGCAGGCCTCGACCAGCGACTTCATCAGCGGCAGGGTCTCGACGTCGAGCTTGAACTTGGCGCTCTCGGCGATCAGGCCGTCGAGGTAGGCGTCCAGGCCTTCCGGCTTCGAGGTCAGCTTGTCCTGGTTGATGAAGCCCGGCTCGCCCGTGCCGTCGTGGTAGGCGGCGTGGGCGGCCGCGCGCAGCACCCGGTAGGCGTGCGCCTCGTCGTCGGTGATCTGCCCCGAGAGCTGGAGCAGGTTGAGGCGCAGGTTGAGACCCTCACCCTCGTAGCCGCCGGCGAGCTGGTGCAGCTTGCGCACCGCGGACCGGAACTCCTCGTCGATCGTGACCGAGTTGTTCGAGCTCCAGAGGAAGCCGCCGCGCTTGACCGAAATGAAGTCCAGGACCGTGCGGTCCTTCCAGAACTTCGTGGCCATGCGCGCCGCGCGCCGGGCGCCGCCCACGAGCACGCACTCGGCCGCGTAGTGGTCGGCGTAGAGGGCCGCGCGCCACGGGGCCATGCCGGCGTCGCGAACCTGGGCGATCGACTTGATGGCGCCCATCAGCGGGCCCGGTCCCGAGGCCGGCCGGCCCTGCATGCCGGCGATCGGCGCGCCGTTCGGGCGCACGTCGGTGAAGTCGAGGATCAGGACCTCTTCCCGGCGCCCCTCGAACGCGAAGCGCTCGATGATCTCGACGGCCTTGGCCCAGCCCTCGCGGGAGTCCGGCACCTTGAAGGTGGTGATCGTGCGCCCCGCGTAGAGGTGGCGCGCGTCGCGCTCCGTCAGGTAGCCCTGGATCAGGCCCTTGCCGACGTCCGCGTGGTTCCAGTCGATGACCGGCACCACGATGGGCATCTGGTTGAGGTCGGCCCGGATCATGGCGTCCGAGTAGTCGCGGCCGACGCCGGAGCCGTTGAGCAGCAGGTAGAACAGTAGGAACGTGGTCGCGCTGGTCGAGCAGTTCGTGAACACCTCCATGTTGCGGTCGCGCTGGGTGGCGTCGCCGTGCTGGAGATGCCGGCCGCTCATGAGGAGCGAGGCCTGCCGCAGGTGATGGTGCATGCGGCCGAACTCGTCGGTGAACACCTTGTTGGTGCCCGCGTCGAACATCGCGTCGACCGGATCCATGCCGGCCGGGCGCAGGCGCCGGTCGAGGGAGGCGTTGCCGACGGCGACCCGGTAGGCGACGTCCGCCCATTCTTCGGTCTGGATCGTGTAGGGCGGGATGAACCAGCCGGACACGGTGACGTCGTCACCCTGGTCGACGTGGTAGTCGGCGAGCCCGTAGCCCTGGCTCTTGGCGTAGGCCGCGACCTGGCTGTCGAGCGAGGTGCTGTCGTCGCGGGGGATCTTGAAGGTGACGACGGCTTCCGCCGCGTAGGGCTTCTGGATCTTGCGGTTCACGGTGCGGTCGGCGACCGCCTGCCCCATGCCGGGGAAGTAGGAGCGAGCCGGGGTCAGCGACTCGGGGGAAAGGCCTGCCATTTTCGTCGATCTCGATTGCGGGGTTGGAGAGTGTAGGAAAGTCAGTGATGACTTATCAGACTGGACAAGCGAAGCCGGTTATGCAGCTCGGCGCATAAGCGACAGGGAGCGGCGAAATTCGTCCGTCAGCACCCCGGCTTCGGCCACCGCGATGGCGTCGGCGAGGTGCTCGTTGTCGGCGACCAGCGGCCCGTCCGCCTTGCCGCGAGCGCGCAGCCAGGTCGGGTGCGGATACTTCTCGAACGCCCACGCGATGATCTCGGCCTTGGTGGCGTTCTTGCCGAGCCCGGTCGCCTCCTTGGTCTCGAGCGGCATCACCTGCGTGATCGGGATCGGGGCGGCCGCCAGGATGCCGACGACGATGCCGAAGGCGTTGGCCGAGTTCGCGTCCTGGGCGCCCGAGGGCACCTCGGAGAAGATCGCGCTGACGCCCTGCGCCATCTTGAGGAAGGCCCGGGACAGGGTCTCGGCCCGCTCCAGCTTGTCCGAGGACACCCGGGCGCGCTTCTCCGTGGTCTTCTTCGTCTTCACGAGCACCAGCTCCTGGAGCTCCAGCTCCAGCGTGTCGGTGTCGAGCAGCATCCGGGCCATGCCCCAGGAGGTGAAGCTCGGGTCGTTCGTCAGGATCGGGATCTTCATGCTCACATGCCCGCGCGGGGCCTCCGTTGGTGGAAGGGGAGGGGGCTACCAAGTCCCCCAATCGTCATTGTCGGCGTAGGCGAGGGCGGCCGCCTGTTCGGCCTTGGCCAGGCGGGTCGCCTTGATGCGCGCGAGCAGCGGCTCGACCTCGCGCCGGAAGATCGTGATCGCGGCGTTCAGCGAGTGGCCCGAGGCGATGTAGGGGGCGTCGAGCCCGTCGGCGCCGGCCTCGCCCAGCAGCAGGTTGAAGTAGCCGCCCAGGTGATCGACCAGGTGCTTTTCGAGCGCCTCGAACTGGGTGATCTTATTGCTCTCGATCTCGATCGCCTCGTAGTCGACCGCGTCCATAGGGGTCAGCTTGAGGATGATCGGCTGCCGGTTCCCGATCCGGGCGCTGGCGAGCAAGAACTCCTCGATGCCCTTGAGCTTGATCGTCTTGAAGGGCGGCGAGCGCTCCGGGTAGACGCCCGTGACCGCCATCGGCCCCGGCATCTGGATGATGCGGCCGTCGCAGGCATCGGTGATGGCCTTGAGCAGATGGCCATCGGTCGTTTCGGATAGCTGGGACATCTCCGACCCGTGAAGTAAGTGCTGACATACACTCTATAGCGATTGATGCCCGGTCTTTGATAAAGAAATGCGAGGCTGATCCGAGGCTCTGACTGCGATCCTGCCGATCTGAGGGCGTCTGGGTCCTAACTTCCTCATCTAGCAAGGTTATGCTAACGTGAACGGATCCGGAACGGATGCGCGGCTTGTGGGACTCAGAGCGCCGGATGGCCAAAAATTCTCGTATCGAATGGACCACACACACCTTCAACCCATGGTGGGGATGTGTGAAAATGTCCCCGGCGTGCAAGCATTGCTATGCAGAGGCTTGGGCGAAGCGATTAGGGGCCGGTGTATGGGGTGTAGAAACACCGCGCCGCTTTTTTGGAGATAAGCACTGGGACGAGCCGCTTAGGTGGAACGCCGAAGCTTTGCGGACCGGGGTCCGAGCTCGCGTTTTCTGCGCCTCGATGGCGGACGTGTTTGAGGATCGAGACGATCTAGATGCTTGGCGCGAACGACTGTGGCGGCTGATTGAAGCAACACCAAGTTTGAACTGGTTGCTACTAACTAAGCGACCCGATCTGGTGCTTAAAAAAGTTCCCTGGGCCAGAGAATGGCCATCTCATGTTTGGCTTGGGACTACTGTCGAAAACCAAACTTGGGCTGACAAGCGGATGCCAGAGCTCGCAAGAATTCCGGCGGCAGTGCGGTTTATTTCTGCTGAGCCGCTACTCGGACCGCTAGATCTGACGGCTTGGAAAGATAGCATCGATTGGGTGATAACTGGCGGCGAGAGTGGGCCACACGCGCGGCCCTCTAGCCCGTCATGGTTTCGGGACTTGATGAATCTCTGTATGGCGGCAGATATTCCATTTCATTTCAAACAGTGGGGTGACTGGGCCCCAGGTCAGGGTATCAGTTTGGCGCGGGTGCGTAGCGCGCGTGCCGATGATGGGACTACTATGTTGAGAGTAGGCAAAAAGGTCGCTGGCCGAACGTTGGAAGGTCAAACATGGGACGGCCTTCCTCGCGCAGTAGCATAGCTAGAGCGGCAGCAATTTTCAGCAATGCCATTGATTGTCAGCTATCCCAGCGAACGTGGAAACACCGTTCCTTATCCACCGTTGTTCGATGATGTGCGCCGCAATCACGGGTTTACGGATCTTCGTGGCAAGCCAGAACAAATTAATCAAATTCCGGAGGCGTTAGAAAGCCAAGGACTGCGCGAAATCCTGGCGATGCTTGCCAGCGAAGCTTCGCAATTGATGAGCGTTGGATGCGATCTTGGTTCGCATAAGCGCGGCGGTGAGAGATTAAGCCGTCGACATTGGGCAGGTGGGTATATCCAAATCGCACAACTCCCGCTTGCGCCACCGAACCGAGCCGGATTGTTTGCTATCGCGAAGACGGCGGAAACAAAACTAAGAACACAGGCGGGTCAAGATACGTGGAAAGTAGCTTTTGCTCTGTGCCCCACTCATTTTAAATTTCAAGAATTACTGGAAACCGAAACGCTTTGGATTTGGTTCGATGCGGCAGCTTCGGGGCATGAAAAAGCGCTTCTTGCACGGGAGCGCCTCCTCTCCACACTTAAGGAGGGACTCACAATTTCGGGCGAACAAAGTTCTGGTAGCTAAGTATTTCGCGGTCGATGCAGAGTTCTTAGAAAATTCTGCTGTTTCTTTGCGCGAACACGGTCAAGATTGCTGAGTTTTGTCGCTCGTGGGCGTAGGCGACCCTCTGAGTCAAATATTTCTATCTCGTTATATTCGTCTCGGAGGCGCACGACGGCTTCGGAGACTAAACTCATCGTTAGCGGCGTTTCGTTGCAGTGTGCAACGAAGAGTTCAGAGAGCGACACGGGCGTGCTGTCTCCTGCAGAGCCGTCGTTGATCATCCGGGGAAGTTGCTCGACGGCAGCGTTAACAGAGTCGATCCGTGCATTTGTGCCAAAATCGAATTCCAAATTAAGCTGATTATTGTCTATGCTTGGGTCGTATCCTAGGGCATTGAATCCAGATTTACCCGGGTGCGAAAAGGTATTGGATAAATCCCAATGTCGACGCGCCATCTCATCCCGGGCGCGGGCATGCATAGATAGATGTATCAGCCAATAAGACCATCGGCTCTGCGGCGATCTTATAAAAAACGGGGTATAAAAGGCGGCCCCGGTGCGATCTATGATGTGTTTATACAGGAATCCTTGAATTACCGCTCTCTGTGCTCTCTCTGTGCGCATGTCCTTAAGAGCTTCACCCAGCAAAGGGCTCAGTTCGATGCGCTGGCCGGCTCGCATTTTCGAAGTCTGATCGGTCAGATAATTGATAAGCGTGTCGACGGAAAAGGTGATCAATACCTCTGGATTGGCGAGTTCTCTGAATAATCCTCGCACCGTTTCGAACGAAACTGCGCTCCAGCCATATTGATCCAGAAAAAACAGAGACCTTTGACTGCGCCCCTTAGCTTTGATTGCCGCGACAATTTCGGGTGCTTTTTCATCAAAATCACCCGTGATTATATGTATATCTCGGCCTATGCGCTCTGAGAACTCAGAATTTTGGATCTCTTCCATCAGGAAAGCGGTGTGATTTGCTTTTCTATCTACGAAATAGAAGTCGCAATGAATAGTAAACCCGTGCTGTCTGGCATTGGCAAGTTCAATCTCTGCTGCTTTGACTGCTCGAAGTAAAATTAGTGGCGACCCGGCGGTAACCGTTCCGTTTAAATCATAAGCGCCGCCGCCGCAAAAACCATCGACTATTGTTAGCCGCAGTTCCGTTTTCTGAAGCATCGGCGACAATATGTGCAGATATTTGCGGGTATAATCTGCAAAAACCTGATGCTTGGCCAAGCTGTGTGCGCCAAGTTTTGGTAGTGGTTGACCGACCTTCCAGCCATAATGACTGCTCATGCGCTATGCCTGCTACGCTGCGTCTTGGGTTGCCTGAAATGGGATCTGACGGCAATTCGCCACCTTAGCTGACATAGCTAAGGTATTTAAGCCCCGCGCTAACCAACTTTCTTGTTGCTCAGGCGAAAATCTCCTCGATGGTGGACGCGCCGCGCCCGGTCTTCGTGACCTTCATCACCTGCGGGACCCAGTCCTTCAGGTCGCTGTGGCTGATGATGAAGACGGTCCCGCGCTCGCGGGCCTTCTCCTGGAGGATCATGGTCAGCCGCTCGACGCCGGCCGGGTCGAGGGCGTTGTCGATCTCGTCGCCCACGAACAGCGGGATCGGCTTCGAGGCCCGGGACGCCACCAGGTCCTGGAGCGCGAGCGCTGCCGCGATGCGGACCTTGCGCTGCTCGCCGCCCGAGATCGCTGCGAACCGGGTCCCGCCCAGCGCGTGGTCCACCTCGATGGCGAACTTCTCCTTCAGCTCGCCGGCCTTGTTGCGGGTGAGCGTCGACCAGGTCGCCTGGATGTTGCCGTCCGACAGCGTGCCCAGATACTTCGTCGTCTGGGCGTTGAGGTAGGGCGTCACCTCGTCGAGCATCTCGGCCCGGGCGCCGGCCGGCGCGAACACCTTGCAGACCTCCTCGGCGATCTCGAGTTCGGTCTGAGCCTTCTCCAGACCGGCCTGGGCCGTCTTGAGCAGCTCCTCCTTCTCGACCACCGACGCCTCGTGCCGGGCCTTCACCGCGGCATAGGGGTTCACCTGGGCCTGGACCGCCTTGATCCGGTCGGCTTCGCGTCGCGCTTCCGCGGCCCGGGCCTCGATGCGGTCGGCCTCCCGGTCGTAGGCCGCGATGGACGCGCGCAATTGAGCGCTGAGAGCGTTCGTCGCGCTCGCGTCAGTCATGCTCGCGCGATGCGTTTCCATCGCTGTGCGAGCGATTTCGAGCGCTTCTGTCGCGCTCGCGTGCGCTGACTTCGCGTCGCGCAGAGCGAGCAGCGCGTCCCGCAGCGCCTTGGCGGCCTGTTCCTTGGCCGGGGCGATGTCGTCGGCGGTGTAGGGCTTGGAGCAGCTCCGGCACGGGCACCCGACCAGGTGGTCGACGTCGTCGTGAGCCGCCTTCTCCTTGCGCGCCTTCTCGGTCGCAAGATCCAGGTCGAGCTTCGCCCGGTCGCGCGCCCGATGAGCCTGGTTCGACAGCTCGCCCAAGCGGCGATCCTCCTGCTGCTCGCCGGCCAGGCCGTTGAGCCGCGCGGAGGCGTCGGCGAGCTGCGCCTCGAGGGCCGCCTTGTCGGTCTTCGCCAGCTCGGCCCGGGCCGTCTTCACTTCGGCGACGATGGCGCGGACGCCGGTCGTGAGGTTCTCGATTTCGAGCTTTCGTGCTTGCTCCCATTCGCTCATGTCGACGACCGCGGCCTCGACCTGGCTGCGCGAGGCATCGAGCCAGCTCTGGGCGTTCGCGACGCCCTGGGTTGCCGCCTGGACGGCGATCTTCGCCTCGTTGTGGTGCGCCAGGGCGACCTTGTGGCCCTTCTCCAGCACCGTCGTGCCGGCGGCCTCCTCGACGATCACCTTCAGGTTCTTGTCGGTCATGCCGGGCAGGTCCGGCATCTGGTCCTGGCCAGCGAGGACGGCCGAGATGAACACCTCGCGCGAGGCGCCGAGGATCTCGTTCACCAGGGCCTGCGTGAGCTTGTCGGTGCCCTTCGTCAGGTCGTGGGTGTCGCCGGCCGCGTCGAGCAGCAGGACGCGCAGGGCGTTCTTGCCGGCCTTGTGCTTGCGGTGCCGGGCGATCGTGTAGGTGAGGTCGCCTTCCTGGATCCGGGTTGCGACGCGGGTGCCCTTCTTGGCCGCCCAGTTGATGACGTCGTCGCCCGAGATGCCACGGCTGGTCTCGCCGTAGAGGCACCAGAAGACGGCGTCGGCGAAGGAGCTCTTGCCGGCGCCGTTGGAGTCGGCCGACGTGTCGGCCTGGTTCTCGCCCTGCACGAGCACCAAGCCCCGGTCGGACATGCCGACCCGGGCGCTCGCCAGCGTGAGGAAGTTCTCGATCTCGACGTCGAGGATTTTCATGAGGCCGCCCTCGGGTGTGCGACGGGGATCAGGAGGTGCTGGAAGTCGCGGGTGTCGATGCGCAGGGTTGCCGCGCCATGACCGTTGCTGAGCTGGTGCTTCTTCCAGAGCGCGATCATCCGCTCAGCCGCGACCGGGAGCGCCGGCTCGCCTTGGCCGAGCTCCGTGTCGAGCTCGTAGCCGAGGGAGAAGCGGACGCGCCCGATCAGGTCTGCGATGGCATCCTCGGCGCCCAGATGGACGACGGACTCGACGCCGATCCATCCGCGCTCGACGTCGTCGGCCTCGGGCTTCATCGCGAGGTCGGTGACGAGGAACATCAGGCTGCCTTCTCGACCATCGCGTTGACGACGTCGGCGTAGGAGACGCCGAACGGATCGTTCTCGGTCTCGGTGGCCGCCGGCGCCTTGCCGGTGTGGATGGACGTGCCGCGCTCCGGGCTCGGGGCGTAGCCCTCGGGTGCCGCGCCCAGGCCGAACGCCTGCCGGGCGCCTGCGGACGGACGCCGGCCCTTGTGCGCCACGCTCGGCTCCACCGCCTCGGCCTCGACCCGGCGGATTTGGTCGCCCAGCACCCGACGGTAGTTCGCGACCGTCGAGCCGGGCAGGCCGCCGATCGTCTCCTCGATCTCGCGCGTGACCTCGCGGGTCGCGCCGCCGGGCAAATAGTCAGTGATGACTTGCTTGCGGACGTAAGTGATCTTGAAATACTGGCTCATGTTGCCCTCGCGTTCGTTGTTGCTCAGACGAATATAGCGAGACGATCTCGGGATATTCGCGGCTTATTCTGTGGCGGCGCGAACAGCCGAGATGATCGCCGCGGCCTGGGTCTTCACGGCGTCCATGTGCGGCGAGGCCTGGCGCTCGATGTAGTCGGCCACCGACGCCTCGAGGCTCTTGGCCTTCACCGACGGCGCCGACGCCCGGGCGCTTGTGGTCTGGCGCTCGACGTTCATGACGACGCCCTTGGCCCCGAGCCGGATCAGCTCCTCGCGCAGGTTGACCTCGTCGGCCTCGGAGAGCTTGAGCCCGCGCACCCGGACGTAGTTGCCGTCGACCACGTTCGGGATCTCGTCCGGGTCGGTCTCGTCCGAGACTTCGACGAACTCGGGTGCCCGGCTGGCGCGGTAGGCGACGCCGGAGTCGTCCACCAGCAGGAACCCGGCCTTGGTGCCGATGTCGCTCGCCGTCTGGTGCGTCGTCGCGCCGATCGACCAGACCTTGCCGTCCTCGAACGAGCAGTGGTGATGGTAGTGGCCGGCGAACACGCGCCGGAAGCCGAGCTTGACCAGGTAGTCCGGGGTCAGCCCGTGGGCCGGCATGCCCGACAGGACGCCGTCGATGCCGGCGTGCATGATCAGGTCGGTCTGACCCAGGCTGCCCCGGCGCACCGCCTCCTCCGCGAGCGCCTCGAGCACGGCCTTGAGGTCGTCGAGCTTCGGGATCCACGGCACCATCGCCAGCGGCAGGCTGTCCAGGAGCTTCGGCTGGGTGACGATGCCGAAGCCCTGCGTGCCCTTGAGCGACTGGAATGCGTTGCCGAGCTCCGTGGTCTCGTTCGACTTGAGGTCGTGGTTGCCCGGGATCGCCACGATGCGGAAGCCGTCGGCGAGCAGCTCCTTGATCGCCTCGGTGACGGGGTTGAACACCTCCGGGTCGAGCGAGCCGCGGGTGTGGAAGAGGTCGCCGCCGAACACCAGCAGATCGCCGCCGGCGTCCCGGGTGTCGATGGCCGCCCGCTTCAGCTCGTCCACGATGATCTGGAGCCGCGAGTTGCGGCCGCACGGCAGCCGGGTCGAGAAGGCTGACCAGGCGTGCGCGTGGATGTCGGAGAGGAGGCCGTAGGTCATGTCGCCTTCTGTGCGTGTGTCATTGCTGACTGATTATAGCGAGCACACGTTGGCTTTTGCGTGGGTTCAAGCGGCCATGCGAACCTCCAATTCGACGCTGAAATTGCCGGGACACCATATGCGGTTGACTGGGTGTCCCAGCAGTTGAGCGTCGTTAGAATATTCCTTTAACAAGCAGATTATTTGGCTTCACCAAATCGTTGACGCTTCTAAAATTGGTTACCTCCGGTATAGCAGTCGATACGGTGCAGAATTTTTTGACATCATCAACGACAAATTGAACGCCAGTCACAGATATAAGAGGAACTTTTGTCTCCGAGGCAGCCTGCTTATATGCGGACGCCCCGACACTTATGAATGTTCCGACTGAAGCTTTTGCTTCGCCAGCTTGTTTATCGGCGACACCGTAGGCAATTTTGCTGAATACGGCATGATCTGTGAATATGACAGTTGAGCCGTTCGGTATCTGATTTGGATCTATCAAAGCCCAGATTTCGCAGGTCGACAGAGCTACGCTCGCTGGCGGCGCATAGACTTCGTTTATGTCTTCCATGTTGGCGTATACAACCTGATCTTTGGCGGCGGAGGCCGATCCAATTATCGGGATATCAACCTTTCCCTCGGCGCCTTCCTTGGACGTAAAGCTGTATACAACAAAACTTTTTGATTGTGGGGTCGGCATTTCAATATTTCTTATAGGCTTATTTGTCGGCAGAAACGAAAGAACATTATCTTTGATATAGCCTATCCTTAGTAGACCATATGTTGGGTCGTAGACATTGGCGGCGTTGAGGAATACTCTGTTGTTGAGAGTAATCTTTTGCTGAATATCTGGTGTTGGTGGTGGCGCGGGCGGTTGCTGTCCATACGAGTGATTGGAGCTTGCAAACACAAACAAGCCTATTGCGGCTATTTTTGTTAAATTCACCATGGCGCTGCTCCCATTATCGGAACGGAAGTAAGCTAACATGGATTTAAATCGCTGGATATAGGTTTGATAAAATAGTTCCTAGCTTCGAGATTGTTTATCTCTTTGGAATTTTTATAGGGGCTCGCCGAAATGCGAAATTGCGCAATGGCAGATAACGCTGAAGCGCGCCGCCGCGGCCGGAGTAGTTCTTCACGCTGGCCTTGTCCCGGTCGAAGAAGATCTCCGTGCGGGTCAGCCACTTGTCGCCGGTGTCCTTGAGCAGCACGCCCGCGAACTCGATCTTGCGGGCGCGCAGCATCAGGAGGGTGGCGTCATCGAGCGCCCAGCAAGCCTTGCCCTCGCGGACGGCGTCCGAGATGCAGTTCTCACCCGAGCGGAAGATCTCCTTGCGCGAGCGGTAGGCCAGGTAGACGCGCCGGCCGTCGGCCACTTGGTAGATGGCGCCGTAGAGCCGGCGGCCCTTCTTGACCTTCTCAAGCAGCCTGGGTTCGGGGGAAGGGGAGCACGACAGCATCGGGCAGGGTCCAAATTCCCTGCGCGCCCCGGACCGGCACCGGATCGTCGAAGGCGTCAGGCTCGCGGACGCGCCAGGCGTAGCGCCCTTCCGTCCACCAGCCGTAGACCTTCTCCTCCTCCGTCACGTCCTCGAGGTCCTCCTCGCTGATCGGCTCGCACGAGTGCAACAGCACGGTGCCGAGGAGGTAGCCATTCGGCAGCTCCTCGATGTCACGAGGCAGGTTGGTCTCGAAGTAGTAGCGGGCGAAGACCGGGTCCTTCATCGCGTCGCGCTGCTCGGGCCGGACGATCTTGGTCGACGCGATGCCGATCCGCTGACCGATCAGGCCCTTGGGCGCGGGGAAACCCCGGGTTTCGACGAGCTTGTGCCCATGCACCAGGAGCGACGCATAGGGGTTCCAAACGGAGATGACACGCACGACACAGTTTCCCTTCTGGGTAGAAACGTAGCGTCGCGCGAGTCGGGGTGAAAGTGCGATGGGCGCCTCAACCGACGATGAGGCGCCGCATCGAGCTCATGCGGCTTCGGCGATCGGGGCCGCTTCGGTCTCGCCCGTGAGTTCGACCTCGCCGACCACCGGCGGCTCGTAGGCCTTGGGCAGCAGCGCGTGCAGCTCCTCGAGGGCACCGGCCGCCTCGATCTTGCGGGCGAGCGCCTCCTTGGCGATCTGCTTGCCGTCCCAGACCACGAAGCCCGGCCGGCCCTCGGGCATCAGCTTCTCCTTGACCAGGAACTCGATCAGGGAGCGCTCGACGTCGAACTTCCCGAAGCCGTCGGGCTGGAACATGAAGCGCCAGGTGGCGCGCAGGAACGGCCGGGCGACCTTGTTCTTGGCGACCACGCCCGAGACCTCGACGCCCAGGACCTCGGCGTCCTCGCCCTTGCCCTTCTGGATCTTGGCCGCGGCGCCGAGCATCAGCTTCTGGCTGTCGTAGAAGTAGGGCGCCTCGCCGCCCGGGGTCTTCCGGGGATCGCCATACATGACGCCGATCTTCATGCGGATCTGGTTGGTGAAGATCGCGCAGACCCCGAGCTCCTCGATGTAGAGGTTGAACGCCGGGAGGTGAGCCGAGGTGGCGCGGGCGAGCGCCGTGTTGTCGTTCATGTTCCGGTCGGTCATGTCCTTGTCCTTGCCGGTCTTCATGTCGATCAGCGCGGACTGGGGGACCATCGAGGCGAGGGAGTCGGCCACGAAGCAGATGGGCGCCTCGGGGGCGATCAGCTTCTTGGTGCGGATCAGCTCGGCCGCCCGCACCATGATCGTGAGGCTGTCCTCGAAGGTGCGCGGCTTCTTGTAGAGGAACCGGCCGGGCGTGGTGTCGAGGCCGATCCGCTGGGCGAGCACGCCCGAGAACGAGCGCTCGTGGTCCATGAACCCGGCGATGCCGCCGGCGCGCTGCGCGGCGATCATGGCGCGGGTGGCGATGGCCGTCTTGCCCGAGGTCGACGGGCCGGCCACCTCGACCTGGCGCCCGACGGGGAAGCCGCCGTCCCAGCGCGAGGACAGGGCGTAGTTCAGCGGCGCGTAGCCGGTGTCCAGGAAGTGGGCGACGGTCGCCTCGTCGTCGTTACCGCCGATCAGTCCCTCGAGCGCCTTCGCGATGTCTGCTGCCGATGCCATTGTGCTCACTCCTCTTCGCTATCAGGGGTCTCGTCGTCGTCCACGAAGCCGACGTCGTCGCTGCCGCCGCCGCTGCCCGACATGATCAGGCCGCGGTCGTTGCCCGGGATGCGCTTGGCCGCGTCGCGCACGTCGCGGCAGAACCGGCCGCCGAGCTCGTCCACGGACGGGCGCCCCGCGGGGCGCGCGGCGGCCGGCGCCGGGATCGGGCTCAGCGGGGAGCCGGGCATCACGGGCGTGGGCGCCGTGGCGAGCTGCACGCCGGCGATCACGGGGATCGCCCGGTCCAGCGAGAAGCTGGCGAGGCTCGCCGCCTGCACCGCGGCCAGCGCCTTCGTCTGCCCGGCGTTGTTGGCCACCGCGATGAAGCTGAAGGCCTTCACGGCGTCCTCGGCCGACAGCTTCTCGCCGTTGCGCTCGATCAGCTTCACGAGCGCGGTGATGGAGCGGGTGACGGCGCTGACGCCGGCCTCCAGGTTCTGCTGCGGGGTCCGGGCCCGGGGCGCCTTCTTCGGGGTGCTCATGCTGCTGCCTTCAAGTCAGTGCTGACTCCACTCAGCGCGCAGAACGGCTCGAGCCAGCCGTCCAGGTCCGAGAGGAGGGAGTTGAACACGA